>NZ_JACJOK010000040.1:0-89235 GCF_014695505.1 Trichocoleus sp. FACHB-90 | reverse complement strand
GGATGCCGTTTTCCTCTTGGACTACGGGGGTCTGCAATGGTTTTTAATTGATCTATGAGGGTCATGGGTTGATGGTTGAATATGGTTTATCAACCCATCCTCATTTTTCTCTGTTGACATTGAAACCACCCTGCCCGGAATTCGGGGGGTTGGGGGTATCTGTATTACAAGGGACGATAAACTCGATAGTTAATTTCGGGGAAGATGTTGTCAATTTCCTCGACTTTTTCTAACCACCCGCTGTCGATTTTACCGATGTTGATGTCATCGTAGAGCTTGTTGAAGCGCATGAGATGCGATCGCGTTCTTCGCACCGCATACGGTACCATCGTCCCAGTACGCATAATAAACGCCCAGTCAGAAGATTGCGCCAGCAGCAATTCTCGCGCCGCTTGATTCAGCGCTTTCCACTCCAGTTCATCAGCAGGTTCTCGCCGTCCTAACTCAATCATCCGTTCTGCTGCTTTGTGCAAATGCGGATAAATCCAAGCATTAGTCTCATTCAACCAATACTCATGGAAACCTTTGTAACCCCAACTCGACTGAGAAGGACGACAGACTTGCTGCGTCGGGTTGGCGCGTAAATAATCTGCCAAATGCGTCATCTGATACGTACTTTGGTCATACCAAGACTTGCGGAACAGATAATCTATAAACCAGGGGCCTTCATACCACCAGTGGCCAAATAACTCTGCATCGTAGGGCGAGACGATAATTGGCGGACGCTCCATAATGTGGTGCAAGTGTTCAACTTGCCGCTCCCGATTATACGTAAAGTTGGCGGCGTGTTCAGCAGCCTTTTCCCGCGCCCAGTAAGGGTCATAAAGTTGCTTATCGCCCAACCCTAAACCACGCCCGGTAATCTTGTGATATTTGATGCCCGTATTCTTCCGCTGGCCATTGGGCATGATGTAGGGCTTGATGTATTCATATTCTGCTTCCCAGCCCAAATCCTTGTAAAATTCCCGATATTCCGCCGCACCGGGATAGCCTACTTCCGAAGACCAAACCTGCTGGGAAGACTCATGATCTCGACCGAAGGCAGCAACTCCGGTTTCTGTAAAGATGGGGGCGTAGGAGCCAAAGCGGGGGCGAGGACGGGCGTAGAGAATGCCATGCCCATCAGTGAGGAAGTAGCGCAAGCCCGCATCGGCTAACATCCGCTCTAATCCTTCATAGTAGGCGCATTCTGGCAACCAAATCCCTTTGGGAGGACGGCCAAAGGTTTGCTCGTAGTGTTCTACCGCTACCTGAATTTGCGCCCAGACTGCTTGGGGATACATCTTCATCAGCGGCATATACCCGTGAGTTGCGCCGCAGGTGATGATTTCCAAGTTGTTACTATCTAAGAATTGTTTAAACGCCGTCACTAAGTCCCGGTCGTGGCGTTCCCATGTCTGACGAATGGTGTGAAATTCACTCGTGTAGTGTTCCGCGAGGTAGCGGATATGACCGTTATTCTTGTTATGCTCAACTTCTAGTTGAGCTAGTTCTTCCAGTTGGGCTAAGTGTTCGTCGTAGCGCTCTTGTAGCAGAGGATCGCGTAGCATTGACACCAAAGGCGGTGTCATACTCATGGTGATTTTGAAGTCAATGCCGTCCCGCTTTAAGCCCTCAAATACGTGCAGCAGAGGAATATAGGTTTCGGTGATGGCCTCAAACAGCCACTCTTCTTCCAGAACATAGTCACTTTCAGGATGGCGGACGAAGGGCAGGTGAGCGTGGAGGACTAGGGCGAGGTAGCCGATGGGCATAATAACTTTGGGGGTTTGGGATAGATGTGGAATCGAGGCAGAGACGAATTTTAAATTATTTTAAGATTTTACGGCTAAAGGTAATAAGTATAAGGGCGGTTTAGTTTATTAGGGGCTAGAAGCTAAAAGGCATAACGATAAAAGGCAAAATATAAGAGGCAAGAAATAGGTAATGGAAGACTGAGGGCTTGGGGCAAGATATTTCATAGCAACCGTTGCCAGCAATCTGGTGAAACGGGATCTGGAGCATCGTCTAGATCGCTTTTGGCTGTCTATCCTGATAAATAAGGATCAACCAAGTGAGAGCAAATGCCCAAAAATCCTTTGAGTTTATGTTTGTTGACCAGCACCCTTTGGTTTGGTGCTTCGATTGCTACTATTGCCCAAGCGCCTATCCCAGAACCAGCCCAAGAAGCACCTGCTCAAGCGCCTACTCCAGCGCCAGCGTCGTCTAATATAAAATTGACGCTGGAAGATTTGCCTGCTGGCTTCCAAGAATTACCGCCAGAAGTAGCAGCTGCTATTGCCTCAAATTTAGAAGTTCTTAGACAACAGCTGACTCAGGCGAACATCAAGCCGGAGAATTTCTTTGCTTTTGTCAATCAAGAGAACTTCCAAATCGTCTTGGGATTCACGGGAAATATGCCCTCAGAGCCGGATCGGGCAAAATTTGATGCTAGTCTGCAAGAAATGCAGAACCCGGAAGCACAGCAAAAAATGTTGAGCCTACTGCGGGAAAGACTAAAAGGATACCAGGGACTAGAGGTTGTGGAATACAAATCGCTTCCAGAACTGAATAGCCTGGGGAATGCCTCCTCCGGCATGAGCTTGGCTCTTAAGCTGCAACAGCAGCCTGTGCGGATGGATGTAGCGGCTTTTCGCCGCAATCAGGTAGGGGCATTAACAGCGGTGATTTATACAAATGGTAAACAACCATTAGTGCCAGTGGGGGATGTGGTTCGCAAGTTAGACGGGCGAATTTTGCAAGTGTCTCCTGCTGCTAATCTTCCGGGTTCAGTGAGGTAGAAAAAGCGATCGCGCTCAAATTAATTGAGGCTGATGTGCGATGTTAAACTCAATTTATTAATTCTCAAAGGTTGTGGTGGGCTTTTGCCCACCCTACCTAATTAATCTGATGATTGCTTAAATTTAACAACTTGACTTAACTTCGCTATGACCTAATGGAGATTGTCAGGAGTGAAGAAAGGGCGATCGCGTTTTAGTTTGTTTGAGTTATGCGATCGCTCACCTACATCCACTTTGCGTTAGGGAAGCTTACCCAAGGTATCGCGCCTTGAAGTAACAAGATTTAAGCCCTATAAACACTCAATAAACCAAGGTAACTTTAGAATAGGGGACTGTAAGCTCTATCCATAGGTTGCCTATGCCTGCCCTAGACATCTATCACGATGCTGTGAAGAATGCACTCGTCAAAGATGGTTGGACAATTTCTCATGATCCGTTTCATTTGCGATGGGGCAAAAAGGATATGTATGTCGATCTTGGCGCACGGCAACTTTTGGCAGCAGAACGGGAGGAACGCAAAATTGCAGTAGAGATCAAGAGCTTTGTCGGTGCTTCCGAATTGGAAGACCTTAAAAATGCAGTCGGTCAGTTTGTTCTTTACCGGGCTGTAATGCGTCAAACCAATCCAAATTGGATTTTATATCTGGCAGTTCGCGACATAACGTTTAACTCTCTTTTTGAGGAACCAATTGGTCAACTCTTGATTGCTGATGAAAATCTGAACCTAATCGTATTTGAAGCTCAGAAGGAGGTAATTGTGCAATGGATACCTTAGAGAACTATCGAAAGATTATTAAGAGTGTTCTTGAACCCTACACTAAAATTCCATACGCGCATGGAGAACTTACTTGTAAAGCAGTTTTTGATGAAGTAGCTGATAGCTATTTATTGATTACTCTCGGTTGGGATGCGGCAAGGCGTGTTCATGGAGGTCTTGTTCATCTTG
This sequence comes from Trichocoleus sp. FACHB-90, assembly GCF_014695505.1. Taxonomy (NCBI): domain Bacteria; kingdom Bacillati; phylum Cyanobacteriota; class Cyanophyceae; order Leptolyngbyales; family Trichocoleusaceae; genus Trichocoleus; species Trichocoleus sp. FACHB-90. The sequence goes on along the minus strand of NZ_JACJOK010000040.1, from coordinate 85,509 downwards.
ATATTATTGAGGGCAAGGTTTGGGTGCAACGAGATGATACAGAAGATGGCGTAACTCAGGAACTGGTTGCTGCGGGAATTCCTAAAGATAAAATAGTTTTGGGGTTTCATCCACCAGATGTGAGGCAGTACACAGGATATGCTGTTGCTTAGCGATCGCGTTTTAGTCTGTTTGAGTTATGCGATCGCTTTCAATGTGTTTATCAAGGATAATTTCTAGCTTCCTTCTACCGATGCGGAAGAAAGATGATTGTAAGAAGAAAGCATATGTAATACACTATAATACAATAGGTTTAATGAAACTACAGCTAGTTATGGATAGTAACCAAGTTAGAGATTTTGCCGAGCGTGTTAAAAATTTTTATTACTACAGAGCTTTGCTTTGTGAGAAATTAATTAACAGTGAGGTAATCATAAGAGGAAATATCCTAGATATGCCTTCTCCAGAGTTTAACCCTTTTCAAAATCTTTCTGTTGAAGCTTACGTGGTAGGCGTTGCCGCTCTCGATGGTTTATCGTCTGTATGGCAGGCACTCAGCACACCAACAACAGAAACAATCCGCAACCAACAAAGATTTGTCTCTTTTTTGCTGAATGTAAAGGCAGAGAAGTATTTAGATCGTGTGAGTACCCCTTTCCTGAATTACTTTTTGAAAATAGATAAAATTGAGGAACCTTTCAGGCAAGAAATTCAAAATAAATGGGTCAACAACAGAAAGCAGAATGAATCCCATAGAGTTTACTGCGATCCTACAATTGATCAACTTAAGGATTTATATATAAACTGCCATAAACACAACACTATTCCTCGCGAACAAATGATCAAGGATATAGATGCTGTACTTACCAAGTTTACATATGCCGCGCTTATATACAAATTATATCGATGTCCATTTGTTCATGAATTCCGCGCCTCTCAATATGCTGCTTGTTTCAACCGAGGACAGCACATCTCTGTTAGAGAGTTTGAATCTGACATATTACCATCTGGAAAAGCGATCCCTCGTGATGAGGTTAAACCTCAGTTAGATGTTGGTATTGGTGTCTTAACAGAAAGTATTAAGAAAGGTGCAGATATTGTCTATGACCTGATAGTAGAAAAACAGTTAACAGATATTCCCTACGGCTCTAGTGATGAGATTGGGATAACAAAAAAAGTTAAGAGGTCGAAGGGCGAGCGCCCTTAGCATATTCATTGCCAAAAATACGCTCACCCTTCGCATAAGATACATTAGATCCACCTTAAGATACCCAAGGTAGTCAATCCCTCAATTCTTTATAGAATGAAGAGCTTTAAATGGTGCTGTTAAAATTCCTAAAATCTGACTTATTTCATTAATAAAATAGTCTCTTTTATCAATCCAGATGGTTTTATCAGTCAACTTAAGAAACTTCCAATCCGTTCCCGTAGTTACGGCTCCATAGATACTTTCGATTGGGTCTGCATTTCGTTGATTAAATAATTGGGCTGCAAACATTTCAGCAATACACTGTCCTAAGCCAGATTTAATACTTTCATTTTTAGCCTCTGTCAAGGTTACAACTGGAGTCCGAATTTCATAGGATTCTTTTGAAGCAGTAAGAATATAATCGCAATATCCGCTCAAACCTGCCTGCAAATCGACATTAAACTCGGAGCCAGAGAAAAACCCGATTTGAAAATTAAGTATTCGCCTAACCTCTAATAAAACCGGGGCAATAATTAACTCCGCACGCGCCTTTTCTGTATTAATTGCAGTTGCTAAAAAGACATTCTCATTTAATGTGGTCTGAAGATAAGAACTTGGCAAAATTTCTGGAGTACCAGTAAATAAATCAATAGATTCTTCTACGGTTAACCCAAAGGCTTCTCTGACTTTAGTTAAGGTTGTAAAATCACTATATGCCATAAGCTAGAACTCTATAAATTAAATTAATTACAATAGGGAAAGTTTATCAGTATAGCGATCGCTGTACTCGTTAAATATAAAAAACACTCTAATTCTTATAGCCATCAGAAATAAGGAAAGAGTAATTAGCTGGAAGGAGCAGCTAGGGCGCGATCGCGCATGGCGAATCTAACGCGGTTTATTTTCTGCTGCTACCGCAAGCGATCGCATACTTTTTACAGTTTATTAGTTAGGGCTTACTAACCAATTACTTATTACCAAACTTAAAAAATTACTATATATGAGCGCACAGATTCCCATTATATAAATATACCAATTAAACCAATAGTTGTCTAGTACCAATGGCGAAAATTTTAGAGTTATTTAATTAAACTAAAGGTGCGTTAAGGGAAATTACTAACGTACCGATAAATTCGCCTTACTTTTGTGATGTAGGATTGCCGTATTTGATGAGAAGCGCGATCGCTATACTCACCGCAAAAATCAACACCATACTCAAAGACGAGCCAAATCCCCAGTTTTGAGTTGCGCCTAAAAACTGGTTATAAATTAAGCGAGATACCGTCATACTAGAAGCACCGCCCAGCAATTCCGGATCTACAAAATCTCCCAAAGTGCTAATAAATACCAGCAAAGAACCAGCGGCAATTCCTGGCATAGTTTGGGGGACAGTTACCTTCCAAAAAGTTTCAATCGGATTCGCGCCTAAATCAGCAGATGCTTCCAACAAACGGCGATCGAGTTTTTCTACAGAAGCGTAGAGAATCAAAACCATGTAGGGCAAAAAGCTGTAACCCATGCCAATAAAAACTGCTGAACTTTGGTTAAGCAACTCCAAAGCAGGTAGCCCTAAAGTAGTTAACACCGTGTTGAGAACACCCGTAGGACGCAAAATCGTAATCCAGGCGTAGGAACGCAGCAGCGATGATGTCCACAAAGGTAAGACAAAGCCCAATAGCAGGAGGTTTCGCCACTTTGGGGGTGCCATTTGACCAATCCAGTAGGCAACGGGGAATCCTAGCAAAAGACAAACTATTGTAGTGCCAAAGGCAAAGAATAGCGATCGCGCTATCACCTGCAAGTAAACTGGCTGAAATACTAAAGCATAATTATCAAGGCCGCTGGGATTAACGACATCCCCTGGTCGAATTCCTGGGACTAAACTCAGCTCAAAAATCACCAAAGTTGGCAGCACCAGCAACAAAGCTAACCAGATACCAGATGGCAAAAGCAACGCCACTGGTTCCAACCAATTTAAGCCTGGGCGTGTTTTGCTGCCCATCAGAACTGGCGATTCCGGAACTCCATCAGATGGAGTGGGATTGGGGATAGAAGAAGGGGAAGTTGGGGTAGACACAATCTGATTTTGGATTTTGGATTGAATAGTGAAATAATATTTTGGATTTTAGATTTTTATAAATTTAAGCATTGCACTGTTAAAACCAAATACTATAGCAATCCTATACTTTTAAAGGAACCGCCGAGGCGCAACCGGAGCAGGAAAGAAATAAGTTCATTAATGAGTTGGGATTGCTATATCAGAAGTACAACGTGCCTGACTAGACTAATAACTCTTTAATCCAAAATATAAAATTGGTTACGCACTTGTTAATCGAGTCCAGTAGGCTTCATAAACTTCGGCAACTTTTCCAATAGGTGCTACACCTTCGCAATTTTCTAGCCGCGATTCTGGGGGAAACAAAATCGGATTATTGCGGACTTCTTCTGGTAAGAGGTCGATAGCAGCTTGATTGGGTGTTGCGAAGCTTAAGCGTTCGCAAATTTGGGCGGCAACATCGGGTTGTAACAAAAAGTTCATCCAGGCATAAGCGCCTTCTGGATTGGGCGCTGTGACGGGAATTACTAACGTATCCGTCCACAGTGAAGAACCACTTTTGGGAATTACATATTCTAAGTTTTTGTTTTCTGGGATGACTTCATTAGCATCTGCCGAAAAACACATGGCTAGGAGCAAATCATTTGTTAAAATTTGAGTTTTCCAAGCATCAGTCGTGAAGGAAGCGATCGCAGGTTTCAGAATTACTAATTTTTCATAGGCCTGTTTAATCTGCTGAGGGTCTGTTGAGTTGTAAGGATATCCCATCATTTTCAAGACAGCACCCATCACTTCCCGAACATCAGAAAGTAACGTCATTCGATTTGAGAGTGTCTGCTTGTTGTCCCAGAGATAGTTCCAATCTTCAGGTGGCTGCTTCAACTTCTGTGTATTGTAAATCAGTCCCGTTGTTCCCCAGCTCAAAGGTATGCTGTAACGGTTTCCTGGGTCATAAATTGGATTCTGGAATCGGGGAACAAGCCGATCTAGACCAACTAAACGCGATCGCTCTAATTCCTTGAGCAAACCCAAATCCACCATCTTCCTCACCGTATAGTCAGATGGGTAAATAATGCTATATTCCCCACCTCCCAACGCCTGAAGTCTGGCTAACATCGCTTCGTTGGAATCAAAGACATCTGCAATGACCTTGATTCCCGTCTCCTTAGTAAAGCGATTTAGCAAATTATCATCTGTGTAACCAGCCCAAGTGTAGATATACAACAACTTGCTGGAACCTTCTGAATTAGCTGGTGCTGAGCGCACTTTGGCAAGCGTCCAGCCGCAACCGGACAAGCCTAGTCCGAGGCTAGCAGCAGCCGAGGTCTGTAAAAATTTCCGTCGTGTTATACCATTTTGAATTTGGATTTTGAAGCGATTTTTGGGGAGATTAATTCTTCCCAAATCGCGTAATTTCGGATTCTGGATTTTAAAAGCCTTGGCAATCACTCGCTTTAAAGATCCATGTGTCGAAAACATTTTCCAAAAAGGTTTTAGTTGCCTTGGAAATTTTGGTAGAGCAGTTGGAGGCACAGGAGTTAATAGCAAAAAGGAACAATAAAGAAACGGGAATGAAGCAATTTTTAATTTTTAATTACTGCATTCATTGCCAAACAATCTGTAGTAGACCAGTGGGCATAAACAGGAGTGTTGAGGGCAACTTCGGCTCCTACTGTGTTCGGTTGCCTTACCGTCAAGCAATCGCCTGACAATAATTCCACCACATAATGAACGTGAGTTCCCATGTACATCATGTGCTTCAGCCGCCCTTCAAAGCAATTGCCCAGACTAGCTGGAGGATACAGACTTAGCTGAATCTTCTCTGGACGCACGCTTACCACAACCTCCTGATGCGTACCACTGGTATTCCAAGGCTCAGGAGGCTGCACTACAATCTTCTGTCCACTGTTAGTCACAATATTGATGGTCGAATAATCAGACGCTTCGATGCGCCCCTCAAACAGATTTGTATCGCCAATGAAATCTGCCACAAACGGTGTCCGGGGACACTCGTAAATTTCGCTAGGGCTGCCAATTTGCTCAACCTTACCCCCGCGCATCACAGCAATCCGGTCAGAAAGGCTCAACGCCTCCTCTTGGTCGTGCGTCACCATTACAAAAGTTAAGCCCAAGTCTTGATGTAAATTGGACAACTCCACCTGCATTTGTTTACGCAGCTTCAAATCGAGTGCGCCCAAAGGTTCATCCAGCAAAATCACCGCCGGACGATTCACCAACGCCCGCGCTAAAGCTACTCGTTGCTGCTGTCCGCCAGACATTTGTCCTGGGTAACGGTTAGCGTAGGATTCCATTTTTACTAGCTTGAGAGCTTCTTGAACGCGGTCGGCAATTTCTGCTTTTGACAGCTTTTTAATCCGCAACCCAAAGGCGATATTTTCCCAAACATTCAAATGGCTAAACAGGGCATAGCTTTGAAAAACAGTGTTCACCGGACGACGGTAGGGCGGTACGTGATTCATTGACTGTCCCTGAATCAGCACCTCTCCCGCCGAGGGAGTCTCAAACCCAGCCATTAAGCGCAAGGTTGTAGTTTTTCCACAGCCAGAGGGGCCGAGAATACTAAAAAATTCTCCCCGGTGGATGTCTAAGTCAACTCCACGAACTGCTGTTTCTCCATTGAATACCTTAAAAACCTTGCGGAGTTCGACATCCAGTTCATCTGTAGTCTCCGGAGAGCGTTGTTCTTTGACAGAAGTTTGAGACATAGTAATGTTTCCCAGCAGCGAGGTTCCACAGAGTTTGCAGTTTTGTGAAGGCTTTGATTAGGGATGCTCAATTGAAAATAGAGCTATGACTTTGGTTTATTTTAGCTGTCGCGCCATGCCGATCAGCTATTAGATTCAAATTTTGCTATTCTGCTCACCGGGTAGTGGGGATTAGGGAGGGGAGGAGGGGATTGAGTGTGAGTGAAAAAAATTCTCCCTTGTCGCCTTTTGCCCGCCTGCGCCGTCTCGTTTAGTAAGGCGTGGCGATAAACTATGTAGAGGCGATCGCTACTGGAAACTACTCCAAACTACAATAATTCATTCGTTTCCCTTTTAAAGTTAATAAACTGACATCTTGCTGCTATGACCTTAATCCAGCCTTCCTCAATTGGGCGTCAATCAACCACCCGTTCTGTGGGCAGACAATTTCAGTCTGTCATTATTATGCTGTTCGTTACCACGCTCTTAGCGGGTGGAATTGGCTCTCGTTTGGTGTATTTGCAGATGGTTGAGGGCGATCGCAATCGCGCCCTGGCAGAAAACAACCGGATTCGTCTGATTCCCAAACAGCCAGCACGGGGAACGATTTTCGACCGCAAGGGTAGAATCTTGGCAAGTAGCCGACTGTCTCACTCAGTTTTTCTGTGGCCTATTGCCCAAAAAGAGAAACCGTGGACTGAGAGCCGCAAGAGGCTCTCCGAGCTTTTAAATATTCCTGAGAGCGAAATTCAAAAGCAGGTGGAAAAAGCAGGCTATAACTCTACCTCACTGCTACGGATTGCCCGCGACATCAATCCGGCACAAATCACAGCCCTAGAAGAGTACAGAAGCACACTACAGGGGGTAGAGGTGGATATTGAAGGGGTACGGAACTACCCCAACAAGGAAGTAGCCGCTCACATCTTAGGCTACACGGGTGAAATGAACGATGAAGAACTGCAAGGGCGCAGAGATGAAGGCTATCGCCTGGGTGATGTGATTGGTCAGATGGGCGTGGAGGCGGCTTTTGAGAAAGAGCTGCGAGGAGAATGGGGCGGCCAGCAGGTTGAGGTGGATGGTGCGGGTCATGTACAGCGGATTTTGGGGCAGAAAAAAGCCAAAGCTGGGAAGGATGTGCAGTTAACGCTGGATCTGGATGTTCAGAAGGCAGCTGAGAAGGCGCTAGGCGATCGCAAAGGCGCGATCGTAGCAATGGACCCGAACAATGGTGCTATCTTGGCGATGGTCAGCCGCCCAGCCTTCGACCCCAATGTTTTCTCTAAGCGGATCACGCCTGAGACGTGGAAGAAAGTGCAAAGTAGGGGCAACCCCTTCGTTAACCGCGCTTTACGAGTCTTTCCCCCAGCAAGTACCTTCAAGATTGTCACGGCTACTGCTGCTATCGAATCGGGCAAGTATTCTCCAAATACAGTATTGGCAACCTATCCTTACCTAACCGTTGGCGGGATTCGGTTTGGTGAATGGAACCATGCCGGATTTGGCCCATTGGGATTTGTCGGCGCACTTGCCATGAGTAGCGATACCTTCTTTTACCAGATTGGCAAAGGTATAGGCGGCCCAACCTTGATTGACTGGACTCGGCAGTATGGCTTTGGTGAAAAAACCGGGATTGAGTTAGGGACAGAAGAATTACCGGGACTGGTTGCGGATGATACCTGGAAGCAGAAGCGATTAAAGCAGGAATGGACAATTGGAGACACGGTGAATATGTCTATCGGTCAGGGGTTCTTGCAAACGACACCGCTACAAGTTGCTGTGATGTTTGCCGTTCCTGCTAATGGTGGTTATCGGGTTAAGCCTCACGTCCTCAAGGATAATGAAGAGTCCAAAAATTGGCGAAAATCTTTGAACATGAAACCCGAAACGCTGCGGGTACTACGTCAAGGACTGCGGCAGGTGGTAACTAGCGGCACTGGTAAAGGAGTGAATGTGCCAGAACTTCCCCCAATTGCGGGTAAGAGTGGTACAGCAGAGGCTCCACCGGGATTGTCTCATGCTTGGTTTGGTGCCTATGGGCCTGCGGACAAGCCGACTATTTTGGTTGTTGCCTTTGCAGAACACTCTGGCGGCGGCGGCGGCAAGGTGGCAGCCCCGATGGTACGACAAGTTTTAGAGGCTTATTTCAAGGTGAAGAAGCCAAAGAAGTAGGGATTGGGGATTGGGGATTGGGGATTGGGGATTGGGAATTGGGGATTGGAAGGACTCTTACCCAGCCCCTAACTCGTAGCCCCCAGCCCCTAGTCACCAGTCCCCAGTTCCCAGCCTCCAGCCCCTATTCTCGAAATTGTTCCACTTCAACGATACCGTTGGGTTTAAATACCACCTGGAATTGGGCCAGAGGTTCTTGGGTGAGGGTTGCGGCGCTTTGGTTGGGGTTGACTAAGTTAGGGAGCGGAGTTTGCTTGACATAATCATAGCCAGGCTGATTGTACGGTTCGTAGTCAGCGATCGCGCCGTCTTTGTTCACAGCAACTCGATAGACTAAGTTACGCGGAAAGGCGACACTTTCTTTCTTCCAGTTGCCGTTGATTTGACTTTCTAGCTGAGTTTTTAAACTCTCCAGTTGGGTCGGATCGGTAATTTGTGGCCCTAAGCTGGGTTCGCCTGTGTAGCCACGCCAAGGACTGACTTGCAGAACGCCTGTTCTGGTAAACACAACTTTGAACTGACCGATAGGATCGCTGCTTGTCGTGCTTCCTCCGGCTGGGATGTAAAGCAATTCTGGCAGTGGCGTGTCAGAAGCGCGATCGCGTGCTGCTACATTGACTGGTTTATAACCGACAATCGCTCCATCTTGTCCCACGCCGACGCGATAAATTAACTGTTCGCTAAATCGGCGGCGCTTGCCAGACCACGTCTGGGCAATTTTGTCATACAGTCTCCGTTCCAAAGCCCGCAGCTGGGTAGGATCGGTAATTTCTGGCACTGATGTCAGCAGAGATTCCAGATTAGTCGCATCAGCGCTTACTGGTGTCGGACTTATAGTGGGCTTCTGCGAAGCTAAGGGACTAGCAGGCGTTGTGGCGCTGGCATTCGACTGGAGGGAGGGATCTTTAGGTGGCTCGACGTTGGGAGGCGGTATCACAAAGAATGCGATCGCTGCCACCCCCAAAATCGATACCCCTACTGCTGCTGGTGCCGCGCGTTGTGCCACTGGCACTTCCGCCTTAGCATACCGCTTAGGAACAGGCGCAATTGACAGGTTTATGTCTGGTAGTGTCCTGCTATCCGCCAAGAACTGATCTACCGCATCCACCAAATCAAACAGCTGCACCGTGGTCAAATCTACTTGCCTTGCCGAGTTAGGAGTTGAGACACCTGCTGTGTTCGAGTCGCCAGCACTTCCTGGCATCTCAACACTTAACCTGTGCAGATGGTCATTAACTCTATGCAACTGCACTGTTGTCGGCTTGTCCTGAAGGTTGTGCCAGTGAGGAACCCCACTCAAAAATTCTTGTGCATAGTTACTCACTGCAATCACCAAACTTTCAAAAAAGTCGCGTCCCCCGGTTAACGGCTTCTCCTGACCAGCAAAACGGCACTCAGCATTAACCAGGATAGACATTAATGGTCGGGCATCCACCTGACCGGATGTGCTATCGCTCAACCCTTCTAGGATTAGCGTGCAGTTAGGCAGACTGTACGGACGTCGAATAGTCATCTTTAGTTGTTAGTTGTTAGTTAAAGTATTGCTAATTGTTCAATATCCATTAGCCATTAGCCATTAGCCATTAGCTAATGACTAATGGCTAATCACACTTCGCCATCAAACAGACTGCTCCAAAAGCGTTGCATTCCAGACGTTCCCGTACAGAATAGCAGTTCGCTCAACAGCTCCATTGCCAACTCGTTCAACTTGTCATCAGAATTGTAAATGGCAACAGCAGCACGCCGCGGATTCATCCGACTCCGGAAGTGGGCGCGGAACCGTTCCAGATACTCAGACAAGCGATAATGATGTTCCAAGGGCAGCTGCTTTTCCCGGAGTTGTTGATAGGCAAATAGCATCTGTCGGATCAAGACGGTCAACCGCCGCGCCAAGTGGCAGGCAATGACTACCAACGCCTTAGCTTCAACAAACGTCAGCAAACGTCGAGTATAAGAGCGTCGCAGGGGGTTGGTGCTACGCAATCGCCAGAGGTTCACCCGATTTTGGATAACTCTCTGGAGTTCCAGATCCTGGGATATTTTTAGCATTGCTTCAGAACCCCCCAGTTCCAGGGCTTCTATTGCCAGTAAAATCAGGTCAATCTTAGTCCTTGTTCGACGCGGACACACACTAGACGCGATTGGTGGGTCAGGGAGACTTTCCAGAATCAGTGGCATTGACTCTTGCAAAGGACTATTTAATGGCATTACGCTCACAGAACGATTCATTCCAAATAGCAGGGCTGTTGAACTGGTTGATGGCTTGCACCAATCTAAAACAAATTGGACGCTTGAACTCAATGACTTCTAGCTGTTAAGTTTGTGTCCATCGGCTACCCAGTAATTCATATGCACAGCCCAATTTTACAGAAATCAGGATCTCTTAATCCTAAATTTGGAGTCACCGGGTCGGGCCGTTGGATGGCTGTCTTTGGCTGTAATTGAATCAAACAGCTACCACTGAGAAACTCAATAACTGCCGCAAGCGTGTTTTGAGTGTTAAAAATGCTCCGAAACCGTGCAACCTTCTAGTGTACGATTTTCCAGGTAGATAGTTGCACATCCTGGATATAGTTTCTCTGGGAATGGCAACGATGACGAAAGTTACCCACACCCTTTTTTTAGAGCTGCTATGGATCTCAAGTCTCTGATTCGCGACATTCCAGATTTTCCCAAGCCAGGAATTTTGTTTCGAGATATAACTACGCTGCTGCGAGATCCGGAGGGATTGCGCTTTACTATTGACTCTTTAACGGAAAAGTGCGCCCAGTTTTCCCCGGATTATATCGTTGGGATGGAGTCGCGGGGTTTCATTTTTGGCGCACCTTTAGCATACAAACTGGGAGCTGGGTTTATCCCTGTCCGAAAGCGGGGGAAGCTACCTGCTGCTGTTCATGCGATTGAGTATGAATTGGAATATGGGATGGATCGCTTGGAGGTGCATCAAGATGCGCTTTTACCTGGAAGCCGGGTTTTGATTGTGGACGATCTGATGGCGACTGGTGGAACTGCGAGTGCTACGGCCGAATTGGTGCAGAAAACGGGCTGCACGTTGGTGGGATTTGGCTTTATCATCGAGCTAAGGGATTTGAATGGGCGGCAACGACTTCCTGATGCGCCAATTGTGACGTTGGTTGAATATTAGTAATTAGCTGATTGAAGTATTGCTAATTGTTTAAAAGCCATTAGCCATTAGCCAAACTTGGTGTTACATGACTTCTACTAGAGATTCTTCAAGAGAAAATAGGTTGCATGCTAGTTTAAATTGGCTCAAAAGGCTGCTTGCTGGTGAAACTTTTCTCTACGTGGTGAAGCGGCTGTTACAGGCACTTTTGACTTTGTTGCTGGCATCAGCTTTAAGTTTTGCAATTATTCAGCTGGCTCCTGGGGATTATTTAGATACTCTGAGGCAAAATCCCAAAATTTCGCCAGAACGAATTGAGGAATTAAGACAACAGTTTGGTTTGGATAAACCAGCAATTGAGCAGTATCGGCGTTGGTTGTGGCAAATTGTGCGCTATGGAAATTTTGGCACCAGTTTTGTCTATCAGCGTTCGGTAGCATCGCTGTTGTGGGAACGCATCCAAGCGACTTTGGAGTTGGCGATCGCTTCTGTAATTTTGACATGGGCGATCGCTATCCCTCTGGGGATCGTCGGCGCTGTTAACCAAAATCGGACAAGCGATCGCATTCTGCAAGTCCTCAGCTACGCCGGACAGGGATTTCCCAGCTTCATCACTGCTTTGTTGCTGCTGCTTCTGGCGCAGTACACTTCCCCCCTCTTCCCTGTCGGTGGTAGAACCAGCATCAATCACGCTGACTTGTCCTGGTTTGGCAAAATTTTAGATATCGGCTGGCACATGATTTTACCGACTTTGGCGCTCTCTATCACCAGCTTTGCTGGTTTGCAGCGAATTACCAGAGGGGAATTACTCGATGTTCTTCGCCAAGATTACATCCAAACGGCTCGCGCTAAAGGACTCCCCGAAAATCGAGTCATTTATGTTCACGCCCTCCGCAATGCTATTAATCCTTTGGTAACACTATTGGGATTTGAATTTGCCGGTTTGTTAAGCGGTGCTTTTATTGCGGAATTTTTCTTCAACTGGCCTGGATTAGGGCGTTTGATTTTGTCAGCAGTTACCGCCCAAGACCTCTATTTAGTAATGGCAAGTTTGATTATGGGCGCTTTTATGCTCATTATTGGCAACTTGTTCGCTGACTTGCTGCTCAAAGCCGTTGATCCCCGAATCAAGTTGGAAAATCTTAAATAAGCTAATGGCTAATTGTTGATGACTATTAACAATTAGCCATTAGCAATTAGCCATTAGCAATTGATATGTTTTCCCAAATTTATTACCTAATCCGTTCCAAAGTTGACGGGCAATATATTGCCGCCAAACCAGATCAAACTGCAACTGGAGCGGGTTACTTGTTGATGTTTAACGAAGACTTTGACGCTTTAAGCTATCTCAACACCCACGCTCCGGATGTGGCAAATCGTTTCGCTATCGAATCAATCTCTGGAAGTCAGATAAAAGGTTTACTCCAACGGTGGGGTTTTACTGGAATTGGTGTAGTGGAAGATCCTTTATTACCCAAAATTCAGTTTTTATTGCCGAGTTGAAGGTGAATATTGCCTTTGATTGCCTTTTATAAAGATTTATTGCATCTATACCTACCTATAGATGTCAAAAGCTCCATAATTTGAGCAAATAATAGATGGCGTTCAGGCAGTTACTTCGTCTGAACTGGTTAACAACCTTAATGCTTGCTAATTTCAACAAATTGGGAGAGAGGTACTGTATGAAATCGATCCGCTTCAACCTATCTGCCTGGGTACGTCCAGTGCGTTTGGTAATAGCTGCCGTTGCGTGCGCGTTTCTAGTATTTTCCTATGCGACACCAGCTTTGTGCGCCACCAAGAATAACCCGCCTACCGGAATCAGTGGCACCCAAAGTAAACCCTCAGATGGAGAAGCAAATCTGCTGGACATTGAGCTGAAATCTCAAGAGGCGGTTCTGTCAAAACCCTACTCGCTGGAAGAAACCCAGAAGGAAGCAAGTAAGGGTCTGAATGAAATTCAAGGGGACTCTGATATTGAGAATATGAAGCGCCCTGAAAATACCCAAGGCGTTGACTCAATTGAACAAAAGATCGAGAAAGCTCTGGAAGCCGTTACGGGCAAAAACTAGAGTTAGAATCACGACTCGGTGCGCTAGTATCCGTTGAGTGCGGGTGTGTGGCGTTATAACGAGGATACTTACTCAAGGCTTGTTGTTAATTTGTTATATCAAGTCTGTGGAATTACCCATAAGAAAAGGGCCTCTAGCGAGATTTTGACTTCCCCAAAGTCGCCTCTTCCCTATTTGGGGTGAGGTTCCTTTGCTATAGGGGTAATTTACCGGACATGATAAAAAGAGGCAGATTTTTATATCCGCCTCTTTTTGTACATCAATTGATTAGATGGTAGCGATCGCGCCCACTATACCCTGAGCTAATGGGAAAAGCGCGATCGCTCTTGAGCCGCTAAAATACTGTCGTTTTTTTCCACCGACAACTCAAAAAGCGGGTAGCGAGAATCGAACTCGCATCATCAGCTTGGAAGGCTGAGGTTTTACCACTAAACTACACCCGCAAAAGATGTATGTTGCCATACTTAAACTAGATTACCATAAATTCTCGGTAGTTGCGCGAACAATTCAACATTTTTTCATCTAGAGAGAGGGGAAACTCTGATAGACACATCCAATAAGCTTTGGACGGGTTGACCCTCGGAGATAGCGGGGTTAAATTTCCAATCTTGGATTATACCTCTAACAAACTGGTCAGCGGCGAAATTTCCGCTACCTTGCACAACGTTCGTGGATATAACTTCCGCTTGTCCGTTCTCAGAAATTAACAATCTTACTTCCAAGACTAAAGGCTCCCTTGGAGTCTGTCCAGTTGCCGGATAATTCAGATCAGAAAACTGTTTTTGCGATCGCTGTGGCTCAGCTAGCTGGCTAGGCTCATCCCTGCCACCGTTACCAGAACGGACGTTGATAAAGGAGGCAACAACGCCTGCACCTTGGCTGGACTCCCCAGGCGACGAGTTGCCTGGGTTAGGTGGGGGTGGTGCTGATGGTATAGGATTTGGTGAAGCGGGGGCTGGAGGACTTGTGGAGGCAGGAGCCGGGGGCGGTGTTGTTCTTTCTGGCGGTTGGGGGGCGGGAACAGGCGATTGTTGCTCGTTCGCCGGATATGGCGTACTTCTGGGTGCTGGCGTTGTTGTTGCGACTGGACGATCGGCGGGGAATGGCGATCGCTGCTGGGGTTCCACATTAGGGTTCCGTGTAGGTTCTATCGGTCTGGTGCTGACATCAGGACGAACCACATCCTGCTGTCTTTGCTGGCTAGAAGGCACAGCAGCGTCGGAATTTTGAGTTGGTGGAGAATCTAAAGGCGGGTTTTGCTCGGTAGCGGTATTTGAGGGGGCGGATGGAGAACGATTAGCTGTTAGGCGACGCTGGCGCTGGCGTAGTGGGCGGCGATCGGCTTGTGGCTGCAAGGAAGCTTCAGAAGCTGTTATTAACTCAATGGGAATAGGCGCTTTACTCACCTCAAAAAATGCAGATAGCGCCGTCATCCGCTGCAATATCCAGATTGCCAGCACATGAACAAAAATAGAACCCAGGATGAAATTTACCCACAACATTAGTGGTTCGGAGTGCTGCCGATTGTTCGTCTGAGTAGGAGTATTAGGGTTGATTGGTTGTGCCATTCTCAAAAGCAGAACTGTATTTTTAGAATCATGGGCAAAACAATTATTACCCTGCGATCGCACCAAAAACGCCCGAAGGGAGGAGCGAGCCTCCGCCACAGAGAAAAATCACAGAGAATGTGAGGCTTCCGCCTGACGCGATCGCATTCCGAAGCTCAGCTGGGGAACGAGAAAAACTTCTACCTCGCCTCCTAACTTTTGACTCCTAACTTAACACTGACAACTCTAAGCCTCAGGACTTTTTTGCGGATTGACGGCAAAGCTGAGAACAGTTTCATCAATGCCTTTGAGGGTGAGTGGACTTTGCTTGGTCATTTCATCTTCGTCTAGGTAATCAGCAACGGCGGCAGAAACCAGGATGCTATTGGGTTGGGCGGCTTCTTGAAGGCGAGAGGCGATATTGACACTAGGGCCAACAGCAGTGTAGTCGGATCGTTCGGCACCGCCAAACATTCCTACCACTGCGGTTCCCTGGTGGATGCCGCAGCGAAACTGTACAGGGTTGCGTCCGTTAGTGCCAACCAGACCATCTTCGATCCATTTTTGGTTAAGCACCTCTAGAGAAGCGTGCATTTGTCGTGCAGATGCGATCGCTCGTCGTACCTGTTCGTTGGGTGTTAGTTCCTCTGGCGCTCCAAACAAAGCTAACACGGCATCTCCGACAAACTTATCTACTGTGCCGCCGTTATCAAATACAGCTTTGGTCATAGCTTCCAGATACTCATTGAGCAATTCTGCCACCTTGCGCGATCGCAAGTTGTTTGCCAGCTGAGTAAAGCCCACAATGTCACTAAACAAAACGGTAATCAATTTGGGTTCCGGACTCAAATCCAGCTTTAGTTCCCCTTTTGCCGCCTTCTGCACCATTGATGGTGGTAAAAAGCGCTTCAATACCGACTCTGTTAAGTAACTATTTAGCTCTAAAACCCGGCGCTCATTTTCCTTGAGAGCCAGTAAATTGCGTACCGAGGATAACAATTCCCGGTCATTAAACGGCTTGGCTAGATAGGCATCTGCCCCTCTACTGGTGCCTTCGATTCGAGTTTCTTCGTCCACCTTAGCGGTGAGCAAGATAATCGGTGTCCCTTTCAATTCCTCCTGTTCGCGGATCATCCGAATCATATCCAGACCCGACACCAAAGGCATCATCAAATCCGTCACAATCAGGTCAGGACGACGATTTCTAGTTACGGTGAATCCTTCGTCCCCGTTGCGTGCTGTCCAGACTTGATAGCCTTCATTTAGCAGAATGCGAGATACATAGGTTCGCAGATCCGGATTGTCGTCCACCACCAAAATAGAGGAGATGTGGGAGGAGTGATGAGTTAGGAGTGATAAGTTAGGAGTTGAAGATTCTTTTAACTCCTCAGCGTTAACTATTAACTCCTCACTCTCAAGAGCTTCTTCTTCTATCTCTAGGTCGGCTAATTCTACCGCAGCGCGATTGAACTGCACTTCGGTTGGCACTTCCAACACTTGATCTAAAGGTAGGTGAGCTGTACCAGTTTGCAACCAAACGGTAAAGGTGCTGCCTTGTGTGTAAACTGAGCCTATGGAAATTTGACCGCCGTGCAGTTCTACCAGTTCTTTTACCAGCGCCAAACCTAAACCACTGCCTTCGTAGGATCGGTTAACTGACCCTTCCGCCTGCCGAAATCGCTCAAAAAGATGGGGAATTTGCTCTGGGCGAATGCCAATGCCAGTGTCTGCAATCTGTACTCGGACGTGATCCCCAGCAGATTCAACCGTGACGGTAATTGTACCCCCCACGGGAGTAAATTTCATGGCGTTGGACAGAAGGTTGTAAAGTACCTTGTCAAATCTTTCTAAATCTAAGTAAACCGGAAGACATGGACTGGTGTAGGTTAGCAGATTCAAGCCTTTTTTCTCGCAGTAGGGGCGAAAGGCTTCGACAATTGTCTCGACAAATTCCACCAAGTTACAGGGGCGGAAACTAGCTTGCATCTTTCCGGCATCAAGTCTTTGGATGTCAAGCAGTTGATTTACCAGTCGCAGCAGGCGGCGGGAGTTGCGGAGAGCGATCGCAGCTTGATCGTAAGGTAAATCTTGATGCTGGTTGACAGCTGACTCCAAGGGCCCCAACATCAGAGTTAGAGGTGTCCGGAACTCGTGAGAAACGTTTTGGAAAAATTCGGTTTTCTGACGGTCTAATTCCAATAATCGCTCTGCCTGTTGCCTAGTTTTTTGGTAGAGTCGGGACTGTTGAACTGCGATCGCTGCCTGCGCTGCCACAGCTTGAGCTAATTCAATCTCCGATGCGTGCCACCGTCTCGGTTTGTGCGTTTGGCGCAGCGTAATACTGCCAATAATCCGGCCATCCGAGAGTAACGGCACCACCAACAGCGCCCGCGCCGGACTCCGCAAAGGCAGATCAAACCCATTCATTTCTGGTTGTTGACCCAAATCGTCAATTACCACTGGTTGTTGCGTAGAGAGTAGTTGCTGCAAAACCGGATTACCAGCAATGGGTACCACTGACTGGGGTAATTGAGAATTCTTAGCTTCATGTTTTGAGTTTTGATTTGTCGAGGCAGCGCCTGTGAAAAGCTTTGAATTATAAGTTAAAAATTCTGGCTTTTGAAGCTCGATAACCGACTCCGCGCCCATAGCGTCGTCCATCACACGGATCTCTGCTCCGTCATACAAGCCGACGCACTGGACAAACTCATCTTCCTCCCTCCAAAGAGACAAAGCACAACCATCTACCTGCAAAGCTTGTCCCAGCTGTTGAGTAATCGCCGCAAAAATATCCTGCGGGTCAAGACTGGAGCGGATAGCCGTGGTAATGGTATTGACAAGCGCCTCTCGACGTGCTAAGTAGGAAACTTGCTCATAAGCCCGCGCCTGAGAAAGAGCTAAAGCGGCTTGATCCGCCACCATTACCACCAGCTGAATTTCATCATCCTGCCATGCACGCGGCTCCCCACACTGATGTAGTGCCATCACTGCCATCAATTCCAGTTGGCAATACAGCGGCACCACCAGGCTAGAGTGAATGTCCTGCTTTCGCATAGCCTCAAGCCGTTGCCTAATTTCCGGGGTATGAGCGCTTAATCGCTCATCAGTTTCAACATCATTAATTACTTCCACATCCTGCGTTTCCCACACCAACTGACCTAGACCTGAGTTGGTGTCTTCGTCTTGCTGCTCTCTATGTGAATCTAGAGAAGAAAAGGACGCAGGTATGAGGACAGAGGACGCACTGGTGTATTCTTCCAGCGTCCTAGCTCCTAAATCCTCACTTTTGCCTTGTGCCTCAGTTTTTAATCCAGAAGTCAACAGTCCTGATAATCGCCCTTTTCCGTTTGCCTCTTGCCTTTCATAAATAAACCCTTCATCTGCCATCTGGTTTTCTTGGAAGGGACGCAGAATACAAACACTCACCTCCAACATATGACCGACTGTTTCTACAATCGTCTGGAGGACTTGCCGCAGAGGGGAACCACCCCCGCCTCGGTACTGGGCATTGCGAATTGTGTTGGTGACTGTATTCAGCAGCGATTCTCGGCGCAGCGTCCGGCAAAGTTCCTCAGTGCGAACCTTCAGGACGTTGTGGGTATCCATTGCCTGCTGCACCAGCGCTTTTAGCTCAGCAGCGTCCCAAGGTTTTGTGACGTATTTGAAGACCTTGCCAGCGTTGATGGCTTCCACCAAGTCTTCGACATCGGTGTAACCTGTCAAAATAATTCGGATAATGTCTGGGTACTGAGTAGCAGTGAGGCTCAAAAACTCAGTACCGCTCATTAAAGGCATACGCTGATCCGAGATGATCACCGCAACATCGCCCTCGGATGCCAGAATTTCCAGGGCAGCTGGGCCGTTGTCTGCCCTGAGTACCTTATAGTCTCGATGGAATGTTCGGTAAAGCAGGTCGAGGTTGTCTGGTTCGTCATCGACAACCAGAATTTTCGGCTTTTTGCTGCCTTGGGATTTCATGCCCCGCTCTCCTGCTGTTGTAGCGCGTAGCTCGTACATACGCCCATGCGGTTTAAAAATAGTATCCTCATGCACAGATTCTTCCAGGGATCAAGATGGCTTACGGACGTAAGAGGAAGACGAATTATATATATATAAAGCTACTATCCCCATATGACTGTTTCCGCCTCCGGAAGCTGTGGCCAAGCCAGGCGATGCACCCCAATTGATCTTAAGTTTTTAGGTTCACTTTTGCCGCGTCCTCGGCTGTTCTGAGAAAAACACCCTAATGCTACCTTATGCTCCCCGATATTATATTGGGCGTAGGCGACACTAGCGTATATGCCCTTAGGCGCTAGATTTTGAAAAGTCGCTTCTCTAACACCGATGCTTGTTGCGGTAGGGCAATAGCTGTTCTCTGTCGTCAGGCAACTGGCAACTAAGGTGTCCCACTCAATTAATTTAATTATTTTTAGGGGAGAAAATGCACTTCTCACTTGCTTTCTATTTAAGATACTCGCTCTGGATCAGTTTCTTTAATTTTTGTGCGGGAACCTCAGTTATAACTGGTTTAACCCACACTTTCATTATCCGGACACCAAATTGTCAGACAACAGGCTATTAGCGGAATACCTCCAAGAACGCTGCTGCTCCGGATATAAGCCTACTCTGCCTAGTCTATGACGCTGCCTGTACTCCACGCGGTCAATGCACTCCTTGTACAATAGTATCCTTGCTGGAATAAAAGCTGCTCTTGAAAGTCAAGACGTTTCGGTAGGGCAGGTGGTTGCCAAGAAAAACGCTTGTTGGAATAGGTAAAGCTTAAGGGATGGGCGGCTTTTGGCATTTAGTCGTTGCCAAAAGCGGGAATGGCGGCGAAAAAAGCTACGCTCAAGTAAGGGCTATTTACCTCTGATGACCAATATTGAACCGCGAAAATTTGTACAAAATGATCTACGATGAAACCTGCTAGAGATCCAACTGGGCTAGCTCCTCACCACTGCTTTCCTTTAGTTTTGCACCGCCAACCCGAAAAAGACGTACAACCCAAAATTGTCTCTCACTTTATTATCCGGACGGCCCGCCAAAGCGATCTAACAGGTCTGACTGAGATCCTGGCGGATAGCTTTCACCCGCGCAATGGGATTTGGAACTGGTTCTATCCTCTTTTTCGATTAGGAATTTATGAAGATTTGCGGAATCGACTCCGCTCGGCTCCTGAGAATTACATTTGTTTAGTCGCTCTTGAGCCTGTTGGTGGCACTAATCAGGGAAATAGCGATCGCATCTACTCCCAACCCTCAGAGTTTGAACACGCTGACGATTCTGTGGTAGGCACCGTAGAAATGGCGCTCCGTCCCTCTTCCTGGCAACCTTGGGGTTCTCAATATCCTTATATCTCCAATTTGGCTGTCTACAAGGCTTGTCGGCGGCGCGGCGCAGCGCTGCAATTATTGCGCTACTGCGAGCGAATAGCTCTAGAGTGGGGTTTTGAAGATATCTACCTCCACGTTCTCGAAAACAATCATCAAGCTAGGCAGCTTTATCTGAAGGCGGGATATGAACTGCACAAGGTTGATCCCAGCTGGAGCGACTTGCTGTTTATGCGTCCCCGAAGGCTGTTTTTGCACAAACACTTGACTCCTAAGCTCCAAAACCACAACTCCTGAAAAAAGCGTGAGATTGGAAAACAATTTTCATCCCTTGAATGCGTAGGGACACGGCATTGCCGTGTCCCTACTTTGCTGATGGCTGTTGGGTGCTACTTACTTTTGTATTTCCTGACGTTGGGCCATATGCCATAAAATAAAACTGCGAGATTGCAGATTGGTAACTTATACTTACTGATGTCAAATGTTTTGTTAATGTAACTATTATTTATATAACAGATGTCTAACTGACTCTTAAGCGCTTCCTCCATCCAGAAATCACAGAATTGAAGCAAGTTTATGTGCTTCCAATTCGGATATATTTTTACCGGAAAAATCTATCAGTAAAAGTTGACATGGATAGCACAAACGAACAGAGCTACCAGGCTGCTATATACAAAGCTGATGCTAATCAAAGCCCTACCGGTGTTATTCGCGATCGTCTCTCTAATGACATGACAAACGCCACCCCGAACCCTGACGAGGAAAATTCTGAGATTCTCACTCAGATGCGTAATAAACATCTGTTGATCGTTAATAGTCGCCGTCGCAATGGCTTGATCCTCTATAAGAGCTACCATGCAGAGTTTGCAGGGCCTGGATCGGCTGTGGGTGGCTTGTTTGATGTGGATTGTAAGCAGGTGCTGCCAGTGGGCAATCTGTCGTTGGTGAGTCCTGAATCTGCCCAGGAACGACAAAATGCTTATTTGATTCGGCGGCAGTGGATTCGACTTACTAGACAAATAACGGATAATCCAGTGCCGCTGCAACGAGCGCAGAAGATAATTGAGCAGTTTAAGCAGTTTTTTGGTATAGAGACAATTGCCCAAATACCTGATGATGCTTTGGCGCTTTTGGTAGGTGTTTTGCCAGACACTATCAGCAGGGCGCGTGAGATCGATGATTGAGAATTAAAAATTAAAAAAGTTACTTTTAATTTTTAATTCTTCCTCCTTAAGAAATAGTTTTTAAGGCTGCTAGGAGATGTTGGCGCGATCGCTGATTTTCTTGTTCAGTACCTACCGTAAGACGGATGCCGCCGCCAGTGTGTCGCACCAACGTTCCCAGCTGTTTGAGTTGGTGGGCTAAGTTGGTAAGGGCTTCATCTGTAGGGGTACGCAGGTAAATAAAGTTAGAGTCGCTGTGCCAAAGTTGTAAGTTTGGTTGCTGTTTGAGAAAATCGAGTAACTTTTCGCGTTCGGTGAGAATTTCGGGAATGCAACCGAGTAGCAGTTGGCGATGGGAAAGGGCCAGCAATGCAGCGGCTTGGGTGAAGCTGGGGAGGTTGTAGGGGAGACGGACTTTTTCCAGGGCGAGGATAATTTCCGGATGTGCGATCGCGTAACCCATTCTTAAAGCTGCCAGTCGAAAGGCTTTGGAAAATGTTCGCAACACCACCCAGTTCGGACGCTGCTGTAATTCTCCGACAACAGTTGTCTGGCTAAATTCAAAATAAGCTTCGTCAATTACTACCAAAATCTCCTCTGGCAAACTCCGCAGCCATTCCAACTCAGCAGCGGTTAGGGCGTTGGCGGTAGGGGAGTTGGGATGAACCACGAACACCACCCGGATTGGCGGATTGGAGGTTTGTTCAATAGCTTTTTGGGCGGCGGTCAGGTCAATTTCAAAATTTGCTTGTTTACGCCCCACGCTGACTACAGGGATGCCCAGCGTTTTAGCGAGAATGGCGTACATGGAGAAGGTGGGATCAGCTACCAAAATCGACCCTTCTCCTCCTAAACAGGTGGCAATCAACAGAGAACGAATTAGTTCATCTGAACCGTTGCCTAGAGAAATATTAGCTGGGCTAATTAAACTTTCGCCTGCGTCCCCCTGGGTTAATACAGGGGAAATCGATTCATTGACGTATTGCGCGATCGCGTCTTTCAGTTCAGCATGACTGCCATCAGGATAGCGATTTGTCTCAATCAGCTGCTGATAAGTCCAAGCCAGCTTTTCTTTTAACTCCTTGGGCAAATCAAACGGGCATTCATTGGTATCCAGGCGGTCAATAGGAATGTCTGAGGCAACTGGACTCCCTGATGTGCCGCCTGGGTGCGGTGTATAGGCGCGTAGCCCAGATAAATCTGACCGAATGAAGGAGAACATAGATTCTTTATCTAACAACTAACAACTATTTTTAAGTAGAACAGTGCTGAGTATCTTTTAACTCAGGACTTCTAAAGCCGAGGAACTCAGCCTTACTGACTTACCAAAGTAATTGCCGTAACTTCTGGCGGACAAAACAATCGTCCCGGAAAATAGGTTCCCAATCCACGATTTACATACATCTGATTTTTTCCCACCTGATGCCATCCGGAAGCCCATTCCCAATGCTGCACGACTTTATTACATTCCTTCATAAAAGGCACCAAAGCTTGCATCGGCTGGGGAATAATGTCGCGCAGGTGTTGCAGCAATCTAGCCGCCGGGCCAAACCCTGGAATCACCACTTGACCGCCGTGAGTATGACCTGAGAGTTGCAAATCAACCCGCCATTGTTGCAAAATTTCGGCGGTATCTGGGTTATGAGATAAGACGATACGGGGGGTATTCGGGTCGAGTTGATTCATTACGGGGGCGGGGTTAAATTCCCGCGACCAAAAATCAGCGAGTCCGACTATAGGTAATGCTTTGCCCAGTGGATAAGCGATTTCGTTCTCAAGGACGCGAATGCCGATGCTAGTCAGGGCATTTTGCACCTCTTGTTTTGAATGGCGGTAATAATTATCGTGGTTGCCGAGTACGGCATAGACACCAAAACGACTTTCCAGGTGTTTTAGCGATCGCACTAACTTATGAATCGGGGTTGGATCGTCGGTTACGTAGTCGCCTGTCAATAAAACCAGGTCTGGTTCAAGTTGATTGCTGGCTGCAATTGCTTGTGCTAACAGTTCATCGGACAGCCGCAGACCATCGTAGTGCAAATCGGACAGCTGCACCAACTTTGTTTTGTGCAAAGATGTCGGCATTGCGATCGCTACTTTCACATTTTCTACACTTAATGGCCCAGATAATATCCAGTACATTCTGTCAACTCAGGCTTAACTGGCGATTCCAGCATAGCGTAGAGATGCGATTTGTCGCCTTCCTGCCTGATTGAGGGGCGAATGCAAAAGAATTTATTAAATCTTTTCAAGATCGCTTGGCTTGGCTGGTTTATCGGCTTCCCTAGTGGCTACGTCCTCGCGATAAATACAAAAGCGATCGCTGAATTGTTCTTTTTTCGAGAGTCCAACGCATTTGTCTGTGAATTTACTTAGTTTTTGGCTAATAACAGATAAATAGTCAATACAAATACGGTTTTATAATAATTAAAAACATCCTATGTTGACTTTAAATAAATTTATAGTTTAGTCTATACTTACGCAATAATAGTTTTTCAAACCAAATAAATTAGCGAATCTATACAACCCATTTGTAGCAGATAAAAACAGGTTTTATATTAATTCACCAAAACTATTAAATTACCAATATTCATTAAAGTCCGCATCTTATGAATGAAAAGACGGAATTAGCCGCGTCTCTACAATCCTCTTCCAGAAAAGCCGGTATTATTGCCACCCTAATTGGCTGTGTTGTTTTATTGGGCTGGATATTAGATATTACAGCCCTTAAAAGCATTTTGCCAGGGCTGGTAAGTATGAAAGCTAACACAAGCATAGCCTTTATTCTGAGTGGCTTATCTTTGTGCTTGTGGCATGATAAAGACAGAAGGAAAGAGGCAAAATCCAACCGAAAAAAGTCTTCATTTGACCTTTCTCAAGCGCTGGCAATTCTCGTCATTTTAATCGGTTTATTGACACTCATTGAGTATGGATTTGGGTGGAATCTAGGGATTGACGAACTGCTGTTTAAAGACCCAGCAGGCGCTGTTGGCACCTCTGCTCCAGGGCGAATATCTCCCAATAGTGCCTTGAGCTTTTTCATGCTTGGCTCTGCCCTTCTGTTGTTATCTAAAAGAGCGTACCATCCGGCTCAATGCTTTAGCTTAGGCGGATTTTTGATTGGTTGTCTGGGTCTTTTGGGCTATATCTACGGCATCACCTCGTTGTACGGCAAGAGTTACAACACAGGTGTGGCGTTGCACACGGCGATCGCATTCATCCTGCTTTCCATCGGCATCCTGTTTGCTTGTCCAGATCGAGGACTAATGACAGTTGTTACAAGCGACAAAGCAGGCGGATTAATGGTGCGGCGGATGTCGCCAGCCGCGATTGGCATTCCCTCAGTGTTGGGCTGGTTCATTTTATGCGGCTATCAATCTCAGATTTATGAAAGCGAACTTGGGCTGGCTCTTTTTGGCGTATTCAACGTAGTTATTTTTGCCTTTCTAATTTGGTGGAATGCCAGATTCCTGAATGCGGTTGACAGCCAGCGCCACCGAGCAGAAGCAGCACTAAAACAGGTGAATCAAGAGCTAGAAGATAGAGTTGAGGAGCGCACGATCGAGCTGAGTCAACTGAACAAGCAATTACACCAGCGAATTGCCGAACACCAGCAGACAGAGGAGGCGCTCCAAGCGAGCTATAACCTCTTGAATGCAGTCATTGAAGGAACGACTGATATCATTTTTATCAAGGATCTTCAGGGTCGCTACTTAATGATCAACTCCACTGGTGCCAACCTCCTTGGCAAGTCTGTAGAGGAGATGATTGGTAAGGATGACTCCGAGGTATTTCCACCTGAGGTTGCCCCTCAACTTATGGAGACTGACCGCAGAATTATGGCTTCTGGGAGAACTCAGACGTTAGAGGAAATCGTCTATATCAATGACATCGCGGTGACGTATCTCTCAACAAAAAATATCTACCGCGATCCCCAAGGAAAGGTTATCGGTTTGATTGGGATGTCGCGAGACATTAGCGATCGCAAGGCGTTGGAAAAAGAATTAGCGCGGCGCGAGCAGCTTTTGAACTCATTTATTAGCGTTGCCCCGATCGGACTCTCTATTCTTGACGACCAGATGCGGTATCTGCAAATCAACGAAGCGTTAGCACAGATCAATGGCGTGTCTGTAGAAGAACATTTAGGAAGATCCCTGGCTGAAGTCTTGCCCGACGTTGCACAAGAGATTGAATCGACGTTACGCAGGGTACTAACGACAGGCGAAGCGATTCTCAACATGGAAGGGTGCGGTGAATTACCTAGCAATCCAGGCGTCCAGATGCACTGGTTGACTTCTCAATTTCCGATACCTGGAGAAGACGGCAAGCCGATGGGTCTTGGTGTCACCGTGATGGATATTACCGCTCGCAAACAAGCTGAGGAAGCCCGTCGGGAGAAAGAAGTTCAGTTAAAAGAAAAAAATCAGCAGCTAGAACATACTCTCCAAGAACTCCAACGCACTCAAGGTCAACTAATCCAAAGCGAAAAAATGTCCAGTTTAGGACAATTGGTTGCAGGGATTGCTCACGAAATTAATAACCCAGTTAACTTTATCTTTGGGAATCTCACCCATGTCAGAGAATACACCCAAGATTTATTAAATCTATTGCGGCTCTATCATCAGCAATACCCGAATTCAACGCCAGAAATTCAGGAAGAGATAGAAGCGATTGACCTGGATTTTATGATGGAAGATTTTCCTAACCTATTGTCATCAATGAAGGTGGGGGCAGATCGCATCCGGGAGATTGTTCTTAGCTTGCGGAATTTTTCGCGAATTGACGAAGCTGAAATGAAGGCGGTTGATATTCACGAAGGAATTGATAGTACCTTAATGATTCTGCATAACCGCCTGAAAGCAAAACCGGATCATCCCAACATTCAGATGATTAAGGAGTACGGTCACTTACCTAAAGTCGAGTGCTACGCAGGACAGCTCAATCAAGTGTTTATGAATTTGCTAGCGAATGCCATTGATGCGTTGGATGAGTATAACAAACAGCGATCGCTTTCCGAAATCAAGGCAAATCCCAGCTGGATCAAAATTCGCACTGAGGTACTAGAGTGCGATCGCGTCGTTATCAAAATTGCGGATAATGGCTCTGGAATGACAGAAGCGGTGAGACAACAGCTATTTAATCCTTTTTTTACTACCAAAGCCATTGGCAAAGGCACTGGACTGGGTTTGGCAATTAGCTACCAGATTGTTGTAGAAAAGCACAATGGTAAATTGGAATGTCTCTCAGCACCGGGAGGGGGAGCGGAGTTTATTATTGAGATTCCACTTAGGCAGATAGTTTAGGCACATCTAAACTTCAGAAAAAGTAGGAGCGATCGCGCTCTGGACTAGAGAAAATGAGGAAGCGATCGCCTTTGCATTAGCCTACTAATATAAGCGCCAAACTTTCTTGAGAACGCCGAGCAGATTTTTCTGCCGCGCCTCAATGACTTCGGGTGTCCATTCCTGTTCCATTAGCACTTGAGTTGTTAGCGCAAAAGGAGAAACACCTTTTTTAGTGGTGAAATACTTTTGCTTTTTCACATCAAAGTCATAGTTTTGCGCTTCGCTGTTTTTATAACAAGGGAGTAAAGCCAAATTTCCTAAACGATGCACATATTTTTCGCGTTCTTCCAAGCTTTTAAAGCACTTCACCCACAGACTATTATGGGCAGGATTTTGCGGTAATATATGCTCGACAGTAATGGTGGAGAAGTTGTATGATGCTTCACCTTCTGACAGAGCCGTATCTAGACGCAGCAATACAAATAAACGAATTTTTTGAGTCAGGTAGAGGTCGCCATCCAACATTTTGAGAATATCATTCTTTTCTTCTGATGTAATTTGGAGTGGTGAATCGGGTGTATACAAATCTTCCTCATGCTCAATGGCAGTTAGCAAGCGACGATAGCGTTCAATCCGTTCGTTAATATTTGCCCGTTTAATCATCAAACCCGCCGCAAGACGTTCTAATTCAGTAAAGAATTGCACCAATCGCTCAGGATGACTGTAGTTACGAGAGAGATAGAGAATAGCTGGAGGTATCCAGTCAGAATTATCGATATCATTTAACTGCTTAAACAGTTTATTTACTTTTTCGGCGTGTTTATCGCTTTGATAGCTTGTATTCTTAATTTCGTAGAAAGCATCAGCTAAAGGACATAAAGTTGTCTTGATAAACTCCTGAGAATTATTCCAAGGTTTAATATGTTCGCGGTATTCCTTGAGGATGCTACCAGTGAGTTTTGCCTTACGATTAATCATGCGAATGTATGAAAAAAGGTCTTCAAACGTCTCCCGACCTAGTTTCTCTTGGATATCTTCCCATTTGCAAGTGTATGCTTCCTTTTGAGCATCAGGAATTTGCCCGATAATCTCAGCTTTTAAAATATCAGGAAGTGACAGGTCTAGACCCCGACCGTTCAGCACAGAAAATATCCGATATGCAGATTCTAAGTCTGGTGTTGAAACTACTACCAGAAAACATCTTGTAATAATGAATTGCACGAGCCGAACCCGCTGAGATTCGGAAAGTTCCTCTAACTTTTTCAGGAATAACAGCGCGTTTTCTTTAATATTTTTACGACTATCTGAAAGCGCAGTAGAGGATTCCAGCTTGCTAATACCGCCTTCATCCTGAATGTATTCCTTGAAGAAATCTGCATCTCGCTTAGCCAAGGTCAGATGATAACGGTTATGGGTGCCAAGGATCGGGTTGCCTTCTTCGTAGAGCAACTTAGTTAAGGCATTGGCATACTGGGGCTGTACTAACGTCCGCAGAGCTGAAAGTAGTATAGTGAGCGTTGACAGACGTTGTTGACCATCAACAACTTGAGCGTCTGGTTTATCTGCCTTTATTAGTACAATGCTGCCCAGGAAGTAGGGATTTATATCATCAATTGGCTCGTTACCGTCACCCAAGGATACAATTAGGTCTTGAAGCAATTCTCCAGCTTGCTCAGTAGTCCAGGCATAGGGACGCTGGTACAGGGGAATGGTGAAGACAAAATCATTGCTAAATACTTTCTGAATAGGATATTCAGTAGCTTGAATTTTGACGGTACTCACGGGTAGCTCCTTGAGCGACTATGTTGGCAAATGTTTCGCTAAGGTTAGTGTTCCCTGCCGTCGCTACTAAATTGAAATGTTGCCGGATTCGTTGAGTTTTTTGATGGCTTGGCTGATTTAGGAATGAAGGGTGTGAATTTTGGCGGTCGTGGCAATAAAGCAGACGCGATCGCTTGGGATAGATCCAGAAAGCTAGAGTTGCGCTATCCTCAAGCCATCAGTTGTCGCACCATCACCGCAAGCGTTACCAAACCTAAGACACTCATCAATCCCGCAGGCATAAACTTGCGGGTTTTCGCCAAGCGGATGGCGAAGACAATTACGAGAACAGCAGTGACAACGGTTGCTAAGATCAGCCCCCAAGCTTGTCCCTGTAATTGCATCACTCCGCCGAGAATCAGTAATAGACCGGTGACAATACCAGAAATTAATGAAACTTTACTTTGCGCTTGAGAGTAGCCAATAATGCCGCCAATAATTGCTAAGATGCCGTATGCGATCGCGCTGATAATTCCCAGATTCATTAGTTAAAACCTATTTTTAGGGTCGGCAGACAATTTACCATAGCTCTCGGTAGATCACTCTGGTAATTGATGGATACTCAAGCGATCGCTTCAATCAAATTCCTGCAACGCCAAGCTGCGTCCCTATTACTCTATAAATCCGTCCTCACGGGTGAAGTGGGTACGGCTTTCCTGAATCTGCTGCAAGCCTTATGTGATGGCGACACCGATGGACTGGTGTGCCTGCAAGCTTACGGTAGCTGGTTTCAAGCTTTAGCCGCCAAAAATCAAAGCTGGGAAAACTACCTGATTACGCAAATCCTCAGAACCGATAATCCCTTTACCAGGCAAGTCCAGCAGGCATCTTTACTGTCTCCAGCTTTGGTAGCTGCTGCTCAGCATGATTTACAAGCCTTGCAGAGCCTCTACAATTGCAGTAGCGACCAGTTGAGTAGGTGGGTGCAAGCTGCCGCTAAGCTGCCTGCTGCTCCCGTTGCCTGGAACCAGCAGCAGGATGGGATAGTAGGGGCAATTCATGAGTTGCCCATCCGGGATAAATTTCAAATTTTAGAAAATTGGGCAGAGGCGCTGGAATATCTGGCAGCGCATTACCACGACTACGGCACGGGACTGTTTGCTGAGTATCGCGCTTTTCGCTGGCAATCGGGGCAACTGGTGGGAATTAGGCATCCCGATCCTGTAAAGCTTACGGAATTAGTCGGCTACGAGTCTCAGCGAGACGCTTTGCTGAAGAATACAAAATTTTTACTTGCTGGTTATCCAGCTTTGCACGTTTTGCTGTATGGCAGTCGTGGCAGTGGCAAATCTTCTTTGGTGAAGGGGTTGTTAAATGAGCCGGGTACTGGAAATTTGCGCCTTGTGGAAGTGGCGAAATCTGACTTGAGAGATTTATCAGAAATTGTGGAGCAGCTACGGGGTGTTCCTCAGAAATTCGTTATTTTTGTTGACGATCTCTCCTTTGAGGAAGATGACGACGCTTTCAAAGCGCTTAAAGTTGTGTTGGAGGGTAATTTAACTGCGCGATCGCAAAATGTCGTGGTGTATGCGACTTCCAATCGCCGCCACTTGATTCGAGAATTTTTTGGCGATCGCCCGCTCACGCGAGACAATGAAGAAATCCATGCTTGGGATACGGTGCAGGAAAAGCTTTCGTTTAGCGATCGCTTTGGTCTTACTTTAACCTTTGAACCAGCCGATCAGAACACCTATTTAAACATTATCCGACATCTTGCAGCCCAAGCCGAAATTACCCTCAGCCAGGAAGATTTAGAATATCGCGCCCTCCAGTGGGCAACTCGTCACAACGGGCGTTCTGGGCGCACAGCACGACAATTTATTGACTTTCTCAAAGCCGATTTAACCGTAAACACATAATAATGTGAAAAGTTGGAAACTGCTGACTGGAGCCAACAACAAGCAATATGCGATCGACAAAGCTAAGTAATCGAATTTTACTCTCGTCAGTTGCCTTCAGCGTAAGCTTTTTTATTGGACTTATTGCTAACCGAGACTTCGGGAAAGCGCTGCTTACAGGGGTAATTACTGTACCTGCTACTTATGCGGGAACTTTAGTTGTAGAAAATAAACAAAGGAAGCAAAAGAATTTTCTCGTAAACGAAATTCAAGCTATAGATGGAGAAAGACAAGATTTAGAGGAGCATCTTTATTATTTGCAGTCCAGTCTCAATCAACTAAATCTCCAAGTTACGGAAAGACATAACCAAAGGGATGTGCTAAATCGGGAGATAGCCAATTTAGGAGCCTACAGGCACCAGTTAGAAGATCAAGGTTTTATTCTCCAAACTCAAGTTCAAGTTCTTGAAACGCAAAAAACTGAACTAAATCAATTGCTGCTGGCTGTAACATCGGAAAAACAAAAAATAGAATTGAGTTTGAGTTCTCTACGCTCCGACCTTAGCAAAATGCAAGCTCAATTCACAGAAAATCAAAAGGAAAAGAGCGTCTTAGAGCAGGAGATAACGAACTTAAAAAAGCAAAAACGTCCTTTACAATCAGAAGCCGAAAACCTGCAAACTCAAATTCAAGCTTTTGAGATGCAGAAAACTGAGCTAAATCAATCTTTGCTGTCTTTACAATTAGAGCTTAGGCAATTACAGTTCCAAATTTACGAAATAAAACAGCCAAAGGAAAAGTCGCGTCAGAGAACGCTTTTTCGAGAAACAAAAACTAAATTAGAGGAAATACCTTCAGAATGGGCTGAGTTAAAAGCAAGACTTAGTGATGATGATATTCAAATACTCAAAGCAATTTTAGAGCAAAATAATCCAGGTGGAACAATAAAAAAGATTGCCGAAGAAAATATCACCATGCCCCAACTCTTAATTGATGCTATAAATGAGCTTGCTATGGATACAATTGGCGATCTGATTATACAGCCTGGATCGGTGTCGGTTCCGCCAGCGATCGCACAGGAATATTTAACAAAAGTTAAGAATATAATTTTGTAGGCAATGCCCTCCAATGGTGTTATTGTGGGCAATGCCCACTCTACAGAGGATGGTAAATAATTACCCATCAACTCATGTTAAATCCATGACAAAACTTAAAATTACCAAAAGAATATCTAATGCCTTAATCAGTTCAGTTGGCGCAGGAGTTGTGCCTAGAATTGGTCTGGAATATATTGCTGTAGGTAGAGAAAAAGAAGTTAAAGCTGTTTTACAGGATCTCGATAATATTGGCGAAGGTAGTGCAGCATTTCGCTTCATAGTGGGACGCTACGGTTCAGGTAAAAGCTTTATGCTGCAACTGATTCGCAACTACGCTATGGAAAAAGGTTTTGTGGTAGCTGATGCTGACTTATCTCCAGAACGCAGACTAACAGGAACTGACGGGAAAGGTGTAGCAACTTATCGGGAATTAATGCAGAATTTTTCTACTAAAATTCGTCCTGAAGGTGGCGCTTTAACACCGATTTTAGAAGGCTGGATTAATGGGATTCAAAACCAAGTCGCGCAAGATAACGGTATGCGTCCCAATGACAGCGGTTTTGACGATTTAGTAGAAACGAGAATTAGGGAAGTAGTTAAGGACGTAGAAGGCTTAGTTCATGGGTTTGATTTTGCCAATGTTATCATCGCTTATTGGCGCGGCTATCGCTTGGATGATGATGATAAAAAAGAAGCTGCACTGAGGTGGTTGCGAGGAGAATTTGGTACTAAGACTGAGGCAAAATCAGCGCTGGGTGTGCGCGTGATCATTGATGATGAAACATGGTATGATTACCTAAAATTATTTGCTAAGTTTATTTCTGACATTGGTTACAAAGGACTTTTAATTTTGCTGGATGAAGCTGTACATTTATACAAGATTACTCATACAGCTTCCCGTCAAAAAAATTACGACAAGCTGCTGGCAATGTTCAACGATACGATGCAGGGGAGAGCAGAAAATATAGGGATTTATCTGGGTGGTACGCCAGAATTTGTGGAAGACAAACGCCGGGGGTTGTATAGTGATGAAGCCTTGCGATCGCGTTTAAGCAGTCGTGTTAAAAACGGTCATAAAGATATCTCAGCACCAGTTATCCAGCTAGAAACATTAACTTCCCAAAATATATCTGAACTTTTGCATAGATTAGTTGATGTTCATGCTGCCCATTACAACTATAATAAAACTCTTAAACCCAGCGAATTGCAAGAGTTTATGCAAGAGGTTGTCAATCGTTTAGGTGCTGAAAAATTTTTGACACCCCGCGAAGTTGTCCGCGATTTCATTAGTATCTTAAACATAATGCAACAAAATCCTGACATTTCTTTTAATGAACTGATTCGCGGGGACAAATTTAAACCCACTCCTCCAAGCAAAAATTCAGATGTGGATGGGGATAACGAATTTGCAGAATTTACTTTATGAGTTAAGAGGAATGAACCGCCAAGACGCATTAGCGTAGCCATGCGCTCACTTCGCTATAGGATGCGAAGTGAAGAGAAAAAAGAGAGGAGAAACTAAAAGTCAAATATAGGTTATGAGTAAACAGCCTTTTGATAGGTTAGCGCCATTTATTCAAGAATATATCTACACTCACGATTGGACGGAATTAAGGCACGTTCAAATAGAAGCTAGTAGGGTAATTTTTGACACAGATGTTCACCTATTGCTGGCTGCGGGAACAGCTTCGGGAAAAACAGAAGCGGCTTTTTTGCCAGTTCTTACCTTGCTACATCAGAATCCATCCACAAGTATTGGCGCACTCTACATCAGTCCTATTAAAGCGCTAATTAACGACCAGTTTGAGCGTCTAAATGACATATTAAAAGAAGCCGATATTCCTGTATGGCACTGGCACGGCGATGTCTCTTCAAGTCGCAAGGAACTGCTAATCAGAGATCCTAAAGGCGTTCTACAAATTACTCCAGAATCTTTAGAAAGCCTGTTAATTAATAAAAATAAAGAACTGGTTCGTCTATTCGGAGATTTGCGCTTTATCATCATTGATGAAATCCATGCCTTTATGGGTTCCGAACGGGGTTGTCAAATTCTTTGCCAGTTAGCACGCCTATCGAAATTTGTAAAAAAACCGCCGCGTCGGATTGGTTTATCTGCGACCCTTGGCGATTATTCCATAGCTGAAGATTGGCTGCGTTCAGGAACCGAAACTCCAGTTATTACTCCTGATATCGATGGCGGACAACGGAAAGTCAACTTAGCTTTGGAACATTTTTATATTTCAGATAATGCTGATGAATCGTTTATTAATCCTTACTATAAGCATATTTTTGATAACACAAAATCCCGGAAATGTTTAATTTTCGCTAATAATCGCTCTGATACAGAATCAGTTATCGCTAATCTACGGCAGATTGCCGAAACTGAAGGATTACCAGATATTTATCACGTCCATCATGGCAGTATTTCTGCCTCCTTAAAGGAAGCTGCTGAGGACGCAATGCGCGATAAAAAAGCTCCATCTGTTACTGCTGCAACAGTCACCCTTGAGTTAGGAATTGATATAGGTCAATTACAGCGGGTAATTCAGTTAGAAGCACCTCTTTCTGTGTCTAGTTTCTTGCAGAGGTTGGGACGTTCGGGAAGGCGAGGTAGTGCAGCAGATATGCGGTTTGTTTGTGCGGAAGATGAGCCATCAGGTGAGGAATCGCTTCCGAAACAAATTCCCTGGCAACTGTTGCAATCTATCGCTATTATTCAACTTTACTTGGAAGAACGTTGGATTGAGCCAATCAAGCCTGTTAAATACCCGTTAAGCCTTCTTTATCATCAAACAATGAGCATTTTGATGGCGATGGGTGAACTCTCACCCGCTGCTCTTGCTCAGCAAGTTTTATCCTTACCACCCTTTGCTGCTATATCCAAAGATGATTTTCGGCAGTTGCTGCATCACTTGATTGAAATTGAGCATATTCAGCAGACGGAACAGGGAAACTTAATTATTGGTATGGCAGGGGAGAAAATTGTCAAAAATTTTCATTTTTATGCTGTATTTTCAGACTCTATTGAGTATGTCGTTAGGGACGACTCTATGGCAATCGGCAGTATTGTTATGGCTCCGCCTATTGGTAATTTATTTGCCTTGGCAGGCAGAACTTGGGAAGTTATAGATGTTTGTTTAAAATCAAGAAATGTTTTTGTAAAACAAGTTAAGGGTCAGTCTAGTATTTCTTGGTATGGTGGCAGTAGCAATATTCATACGAGAGTTCTGCAACGGATGCGACAGGTTCTTTTTGAAGATACTCAGTATATCTATTTAAAAAGTAATGCTAAAAAACGTTTGAATACAGTTCGCGAACTAGCTAAAAGTGCTGGATTACAAAGCAATAATATAGTTTCAATAGAAGGTAATACTTGCTGCATTTTTCCTTGGATGGGTACTGTCACCTACCGCACTTTGGAAAGGTTTTTAAATTTCTTTTGCCGAGATTCGCTGGATATTAAACGCATAGGAGGTAAGGCTCCTTATTATCTAACAGTTAAGTTAGATAAAAGCCAATCTCAAGAGCTTTGTGATGAAATCCTTTCTTTTGGCAATCAAAGGATTTCATCCCATGATTTAGTTGCTGCTGAAGAACCTTTAAAATTGCAAAAATATGATGAATTCATTCCTCAAAATCTGCTTTCTAAAGCATTTGCTATAGATTGTCTAGATGTTGAGGAATTAGAAAATATTATTAGTACATGGTAATAAAATCGATAAATGACGTTTAATTACACTCGCACAATTCGTTTTCAAGATACTGATGCGGCTGGTGTTGTTTACTTTGCTAATGTTTTAGCAATATGTCACGAAGCTTATGAGGAGTCTTTGGCGGCATCTGGGATTAATCTTAAGGTATTTTTTAGTAATTCGTCTGTTGCTATTCCTATTGTTCATGCTAGTGTAGATTTCTTTCGTCCGATGTTTTGCGGAGACGAGATATTTATTAGGTTAATGTGTAAGTATTTGAGTAGCGAGAAATTTGAAGTCGATTATCAGTTTGTTGCCGCTGATAAGATAGTCGCTAAGGCAATTACTAGGCACGTTTGTATTGATACGGTTAGTAGAAGTAGGAAAGAGTTTTCTGCGGAGATTGTGAGATGGTTGCGTGAATGGGGGGAGGAGGAATGAACCGCTGAGGTGCAGAGGACGCAGAGGGATGGGATTTAAGTTGGTGTGTTTGTTGTAGCTATTTTTTGTAGTTGTTCAAGGTTTATTTTGCCTTGAGAATTGCGTGGTAAGGTTTCTACTGGAATCCACTGTTTGGGACGCTTGAATTTACTAAGTTTATTCTTAATTGCGGTTTGCAAGGTGTTACTATAAATTTGGGGATTACTGGGGATGTAAATTGCTGTTACGATTTCTCCCCAGTGAGAATCTGGTAAGCCAATGACGCAAATATCCGCAACTAAGCCTGTGGCTCTAATTGCGGCTTCTATCTCCGAGGGAAACACGTTTTCGCCGCCTGTGATGATTTTATTGCTGTTACGTCCGATGATATTTATGTCACCTTGTTTATCAATGAAGCCTATGTCATCTACTCGGAATTGGTGGTTATTGGGGAATGTTTCTGGATAGTAACCAAGTGCTAAGGAATTAGTTTGGATGGAAATAATTCCTCTTTCGTTGATGTCTAATATTTCGTTATTGGGACTACGAATTGTTACTTTGGCATGAGGTAAAATTTGACCAGAGCTGTTGTTACCTTTGAGGAATTCTTCTGGTTTGAGGGTGGCAATTTGCGAGGCGGTTTCTGTCATGCCATAGGTGGGTGCTAGCCGGATGTTTTGGTGTCTCGCCTGTTCCAGAAGTTCCCGCCAAGCGGGTGCGCCTCCCAATAGCACTGTCTGAAAATGGGATAACCAGGCGGCTAATTCTGGATTCTGTAGGAGACGTTGTAGCTGGGTTGGTACTAAAGATATAAAAAATTCGGATGGTTCAATGTTACATTTTTCTCCTGCTTCTAATGCTTTAAATGGTTGAATTACTAATTTTCCTCCAGAGGTGAAGGAGCGCATAAATTGCATTAATCCGCTGACATGATACAGGGGTAGTACGCAGAAAGAATTGACTTGAGTTAATTGAAAATATTTTATAAAACCTTGTACGGATGCCATTAATGTTTCCCAAGTGTGAATTACAAATCTAATCTTGCCTGATGAACCACCTGTGGGAATCATGATGGAATTGGGGATTGGGGATTGGGGATTGGGGATTGGGGAATATCTTTGTTGTCTGTTGCCTGTTATATCTTGTCCTAAAATTATGTCTGGTTGGACTAAATCTATAACTTGTTGCCATTCCTGTTTTACCCAGTTGGGATTGCAGAGGAAAACTGGACAACCTGCGGCTACGGCGGCGATGAAACTGGCGATAAATTTTATTGGGTCTGGTTCTGATAGTAATATTTTAGGCTGATTTTCTTGGATTAATTGAAGAAATAAGTGTTCGGCGAGGCTGGTAAATTGGCGACTGTCTTCACCAATTAGCCAATCATCGTCAGTACGTTTTTTGAGATATTCTAAAGGCGTTTCCATAAGTCTTCAAAGGTAGTTTCTTCATCTTCGTTAAACCAGTGGTTAATGCCAAAACCAACTGCACGATTTGGAGAGGATAATTCAGCTGCTAGTTTGAGTGCGGCTTGTCTCCCAATGGTGGTTTCAAAGACTGAGGAAAAAACTGCGTCGATTTGATGTTGTTGGCAAAATTGTCGCAAATGACTGGGGGAACCAACTATGGAGGGTTTAATTACAAATATTCCTCGCCAACCGTTGCGGTAG
Organism: Trichocoleus sp. FACHB-90; assembly: GCF_014695505.1. Lineage (NCBI taxonomy): Bacteria > Bacillati > Cyanobacteriota > Cyanophyceae > Leptolyngbyales > Trichocoleusaceae > Trichocoleus > Trichocoleus sp. FACHB-90. The sequence goes on along the minus strand of NZ_JACJOK010000040.1, from coordinate 48,352 downwards.
GAAGCTTGTATTTGGTTAAGTGTGGCAATTGATTCATCTAAGGCTATGGGGGTAGAATAGCGATCGCGTAATTCCCCCATAGCAGTTTCTTCGCCAACTCTTAGCGGTTGTTCCAGAAATTCGATAATATCAACACAATCGCACTCTTTCAACCATTCGTTTGCCTGATTCCAGCTAAGTCCGCCATTGGCATCTAATCGCAATTTTGCCTCTTGCGGTAATGCTTGAATTAGCTGGTGAAAAATCTTTAGTTCTTCTTCAATTGAGGCGACACCGATTTTCCATTTGAAGGTGCGATATCCTTGGTTCCAGAGTGTCTGCCATTGATGTAAGGCAGCTTCTCCAGCTGGTAATAAGCCACTATAGAACCTCTCCTCCAAACCCTGTCCTACAAGCAGAGGGGCTTTTAATTTCTCCCCTTCGCTTGAACCGGAGGGGGGTTGGGGGGTTAGTGCCTTATCCAAAAAATGTGTATTTTCCCAAGCGGACTCGAAGCCAAATTGACAGGCGGGGAGTTCAGCAGGGAGGTTGAAAATCGCCTCAGTGGTAATTTTCTCTCCCACTTGGCGACAGAAATCTAAGGCTTGTTCTAGAGTTTCGGAACCAAACCAGGGCAAAGGGGCAACTTCGCCCCAACCGACTTGCCCATTTTCATTAGTAAGGCGAATGATGATGCCTTCGCGGATGTTCCAAGTGCCATGATTGGTAGAAAGCGATCGCGCAAATTGCCGCTGATAAGGACGAAACTCGAATCGATATTGCATCAGCTAAAATGGCAGTACAAACCCTAATCCCAACAGTAACCCACTCCAAAAATGCAGGGTTACTGCGATGAATTTGCAGTTACTGACTTTCTCTGGCTGATCGTGATTCTGCTGGACGTGAGTGCATAATTTCCAGGCAAGGGGCAAAGTCGCTAACACCAGCAACGTCCAAACGGGGAACATCTGCGAGAATACAAATATGCCTGTCAGCGCATAAATGCTACCGCAAAACCAAGGTAATAGCTGCGATCCTGTTTTGGTTCCAAGTCGGACGATAGGCGATCGCTTTCCGGCTGCCAAATCGTCAACTGCCTGGTGGAAATGGGAGCAAAACAAAATTAAACTTGTGGCAATCCCTACAATGATAGATGCGGCGAGGCTGGTCATTGACCAAGTACCTGCTTGACTATAATAAACCGCCGAGACTACCAGAGGGCCAAAGCAAATAAAGCAGATAATTTCCCCCAAACCCTGGTAGCCTAAGCGAAAGGGAGGCCCTTGATAGGTGTATGCCAATGAACAACCCAGGAGTATCAACCCGATTACTGTGGGGTCTTGTTGCCATAATGCGATCGCTAGGGTTCCCAGAATGCCCAACCCTAAAAACAGATTTGAAATCCAAAAAATCAAGGATTTGTTACCTGTCAAATTTACCAGGGAGTGGGCTTTGTTTATATCAATACCCGTCTCCGAGTCAAACACATCATTACTGCAATTCATCCATGCAATAAGTGAAATTGCTGATATTAAAAACGTGGAAAATATTCCTACATGAAACATTTTAGTTTCAGCAAAAGCAACAGCTGTCCCCACCCAAACTGGAATAATGGCAACGCTGTACATGGGCGGCTTAATTGCCGCCATCCACAACTTACTATTTGGCTGTTCTATGAAACTTGTAGTCATCAGTAGTAGCTTGATTAAATTACTAGCAGTTTACTCATCCCGGCTTTAAGGAAGTTGCGGCGCGGTACGGTGAAAATATATTTCTCACTCTCTCCAGAAAGCGCCTTTTTCGCAGTACCCTAAAAGAAGCATCTCAGTCTCCGGTAGGAGAAATTTTGGTTACAATACCCTAAGGCAGGCGGTAATCCGAGGAGTCAAAGGCTTGCGCTAGCAGGCTTACCCAGACCGGAACTGACATACATCTAGCTATAGCACGATTGAGAAATTGTTAATCAGATTTGAAAACAAACTTCAGAAAAATTTTTTACCCTGATTTGCATGACATTAACACCACTTCGTTCTAACCTCTTTCAAGACTCTAAGGAACTATACCAATTTCTGTTAAAATTTAAGCAGACCTCTCTGCCAAAGAAACAAACGAAAATCCTGAGTATTTCTCAAGAAATTCCAGCCGTCGATCCGCTGGCTGTACTTCAGGCAATAGGTTTACCAGGGCAACTACACTTTTACTTTGAAAAGCCAGGACAAGGGGAAGCGATCGCTGCTATTGACAGCGTAACATCGCTGAAATTAGAAAGTCCAGATAGATTTTACCAATCCCAACAGTTTATTCAATCTTGCCTTGCTAATACCACCAGCATCGGCGCTATCAATCTTCCTTTTTCTGGGCCTCATTTCTTCTGTAGCTTCACTTTTTATAATAACAATTTAGAACCTGATTCACCTTTTCCATCTGCAACAATATTTTTACCTCGTTGGCAAATCGCTTTTAGAAAAAACATCTCAGTAGTAGTTGCGAATATTGCCATAAATTCAGAAGTAAATCTTCAAGATTTATCGGAAAGCTTATGGCGTACCTTTCATTCAATAAAAATGGCAGGTGTAGAAAGGTTTAATAGTGCTAATTTACTAAATATAACAATTGACGGTAGAAACAAATTTATCAAACAAAATGTAACAGATGTCACTCACTTTAAATTATCTGTTATAAAGGCATTATCATCAATCGAATCCAAGAAAATTGATAAAATTGTTTTAGCTCACGCCTTTGATGTTATTTCCCCTATTCCTTTCCAGCTAATTCTTTCCCTTAACCATTTACGAATACGCCATCCTGACTGCTATATCTTTTCCACCAGTAACGGCAATGGACAAAATTTTATCGGTGCCAGCCCGGAACGGTTAATTAGTATTCATAATCATAAATTAGTAACTGATGCTTTGGCTGGTTCAGCAGCACGAGGTAAAACCACAGAGGAAGATGCCGAATTTGCGAATCAGTTACTAACAAGTGAAAAAGAAAGACGAGAGCATCGGGTTGTGATTGATTTCATTACCCAACGTTTATCTCAGCTTGGCTTGCACCCTGAAATATTATCGCAACCAAAGCTGTTACAACTGCTAAATATCCAGCATTTATGGACACCAATCCACGCGCAATTACCAGCAGACGTTAATCCCTTAGAAATTGTCGCCCAACTGCATCCCACCCCAGCAGTTGCTGGTGCGCCCACAGAGATTGCCCAAGAAGAAATTCGCCACTATGAAACTTTCAACAGATCATTATATGCCGCACCCCTCGGTTGGATAGATAGCAGAGGTGACAGCGAATTTATAGTCGGAATTCGTTCAGCATTAATAGATGGTTGTCGCGCTAGACTATACGCAGGGGCTGGTATCGTTGCTGGTTCTGATCCTGAAAAAGAATTAGCAGAAATTCAACTCAAACTCCAGGCACTTCTAAAAGCCTTAGTTTAATCAAGTTAGTCTCCCATAAGGATGCTTTATAGCAATTCTCAATTGGGTGCGATATATCTAGGGGCATGGCATTGCCATGCCCCTACCAAACGTTAGAACCGCAATATATTCCACCCAACTGAGAAACGCTATAGTTCCGTGTTATTGCTTAAGTTCAACTTTTTCAAAATGTTCAACAATTGGAAATGGATCGTAAAAATGGTGAAGAAGTTTTTTCCACTCCTGATATTCAGTAGAAGCTCTAAATCCGATTGTATGATCCTCTAAAGTCTTCCAATTAACCAGTAATAAATATTTTCCTTTAACTTCAATACATCTATGGAGTTCATGGGATAAATATCCGTTCATAGACGAGATAATTATTGATGCTTTTAAAAAAGCAATTTCAAAATCACTTTCATATCCATCTTTCACATTTAGCAGAACGGCTTCAAGAACCATAAAATTCCTAATAATTCTTTGCATCTAACATACTATTACCATAAGCTAAGAGTTTCAGGCTTGATAGTTAGAAATGTCAATTAACTTTAATAACACCAATTCTGTCTGGGCTTCAATCCTAACCGAAACCTTAAAACGACTAGGATTAACTACAGCTATTATTTGCCCTGGTTCGCGTTCCACACCCTTAACCGTTGCTTTTGCCCAACAAAATGAAGTAGAAGCAATTCCAATTTTAGATGAACGTTCTGCCGCATTTTTCGCCTTGGGAATTGCCAAAAGGACTGGGATTCCTGTAGCTTTAGTTTGCACTTCTGGAACCGCTGGCGCTAATTTTTATCCCGCTGTAATTGAAGCAAAGGAAAGCCGAATCCCGCTTGTAGTTTTAACAGCAGATCGTCCCCCAGAACTGCGAGATTGCCACTCTGGGCAGACAATAGATCAGGTAAAATTATATGGCTATTATCCCAACTGGCAAGCGGAGTTAGCGCTACCTTCTCTGGAAATGGGGATGCTGGGTTATCTGCGCCAAACGATGATTTATGCTTGGGAGCGATCGCTATTTCCTACCCCAGGCTGCGTTCATCTTAACATCCCCTTCCGCGACCCACTCGCTCCAATTCCCCAACTTGACACCGAAACCCTCAAATTGCAGTTTCAGACAGAAGATTTCTTTGCTGGAATTGCATCGGGCGGAGTATCCTCCTTATTAAGGCAGACTGGGGAAATATCCAACAAGACAATTCAAGAATGGCAGCAATGTAACCGAGGAATTATTATTGCTGGAACTGCACAACCCAGATTTCCAAAAGAGTATTGTAATGCAATTTCCAAACTCTGCCAAGGTTTAAAATTTCCTGTACTGGCTGAAGCATTATCTCCCTTAAGAAACTATGCCCAGCTCAATCCATATTTAATGTCCACCTATGACTTAATCTTACGAAATCAACAATTAGCCAAAGAACTAATACCAAAGATGGTAATTCAAATAGGAGAATTACCCACCAGTAAAGAATTGCGAAACTGGTTAAACAATACTAAAATACAACGCTGGATAATTGACCCCAGTGACCACAATTTAGACCCACTACACGGCAAAACAACACATTTACGAACATTCGTAGAATCTCTTGTAGAAACGGAACTTATCGCGTCTCCCCCAAGCGAATATCTTCATCTGTGGTGTGAAGCTGAAGCCAAACTTAGACAAAATATCGACGAAACAATGGCAACAATGGAAACCCTTTTTGAAGGAAAAGCTGCTTGGTTGCTCTCGCAGTTTTTACCACCAGAAACGCCCATATTTATTTCTAACAGTATGCCTGTAAGAGATGCGGAGTTTTTCTGGAAACCAAACAATTCTGGAATTCAACCATTTTTCAACCGGGGTGCAAATGGCATTGATGGCACTTTGTCAACTGCTTTGGGAATTGCACATCAAAATCAAAGTAGTGTGATGTTGACGGGCGATCTAGCTTTATTGCACGATACGAATGGTTTTTTACTGAGAAATAAGTTTATCGGGCATTTGACGATTATTTTAATTAATAATAATGGCGGCGGTATATTTGAAATGTTGCCGATTTCTAAGTTTGAACCGCCTTTTGAAGAGTTTTTTGCTACGCCACAAAATATTAATTTTGCTCGACTTTGTGCTACATACAATGTGGAGCATAAAGTGATTACTTCTTGGGAGCATTTGAAGCAGCGATTAAACCCGCTGCCTAGTAAGGGAATTCGGGTGTTGGAGTTGCGAACAAATCGCAAATTTGATGCAAAGTGGCGACAGGAGAATTTGAGTAAATTTGCTAGGGAATGAAGTATAAACGAACCGCTGAGGCGCTGAGGGCGCAGAGGGAAGAGAAAGCGATCGCATTCCCCCCCTGAAGAGCGCGATCGCACTACTGGTTTTCTTTTCGTTCTCGACGATGTTTTTCTAGTAACTCAGGAAAATGCTTAAGGTCATCTATTGACTGGGGAGCCGGATATATTTCTGTCGTCGGTTCAGCCGTCACCCTATCCATATAGATGCGGAAGGCTTCATCGTCGTCTCTATGTTCTCGTATGTAGGCTAGTAGTTCTTTGCGGCTCATTGCCTCAAAATTGGGTTTCATTATAAATACCTCCAGCGTCCATTGGGAAAAATAAAAATTTCTGTCTCTTCTCCAGCTAGGAAGAATACTCCTCCTGTGGGTTCATCTATCCTAATTATATAAATGGGCAGATACATTTTTGTTGCCCAATAACTCAGGATGAAGCAAGTGAATAGCTGTGCTGATGTAGGAATAATTCGCACCCCTGGTTTCTTTACGTTTCTTAGTTTACACATTACTGGTAGAGAGTTGCTGAAAAGAGCGCGATCGCTCATAAATAAAAAACCCGCCTTCGCGGGTTTTGTTTGTCTGGACGCAATTAAAAACATTGCCGTTTTAAAATGCGATCGCGCTGATTAACGTCTGTATATTCTCAGCTACGAATGCTGTTAGTTGATGAGTCCTCGGCAAGCTGTCTATTACTATCCCAGTACATAACAACATCATGTAGAGGATGGAGAATTTAAACAGCGATCGCGCCAATTGTTTATTCTCAGGTTCCTGCAATAATGCCCAAGCTTTCTTGATAAAAACGCTTCCCAAGATAGTAGCAATAATGCCATAAACTACACCTGACGCACCCAAAGGATAAACCAACAACAGCGTCATCGGCACCATAATTAAGGTGTAAATCCAGATTTGCCGGGTGGTGGCAACTTCACCCGCAACCACTGGCAGCATCGGGATGCCGACTTTGGCGTAGTCATCGCGAATCATCAACGCCAACGCCCAGAAATGGGGGGGTGTCCAAACAAATACGATGGCAAAAAGTAGCCACGCTGCCCAGCTTAAAGAACCAGTAACAGCTGCCCAACCCACTAAAGCGGGGATCGCTCCAGCTGCACCGCCAATCACAATATTTTGCGCGGTGTGACGCTTCAGCAAATGAGTGTAGATGGCCATGTAGAAGACAATGCCGGACATTGCCAACAACGCACTCAGCAGGTTAGCGCATACTGCTAGGAGGGTGAAAGATAGACAGCCAAGCGCGATCGCAAACAGCAGCGCATGGCCCGACTGCACTCGCCCGGAAGGAATCGGGCGGCGGCGGGTGCGCTCCATTGCATAATCGATATCACGGTCGTAAATGCAGTTAAGAGTTTGGGCAGATGCCGCAGCGAGGGTTCCGCCTGTCAGCGTCACCAGTAACAAAAATGGATCTACTCGTCCATCTGATGCCATCCACATACCCGCCGCTGTGGTAATCAGCAGCAGTGGGATAATTCGCGGTTTTGTTAGCTGGTAGTAGCTGTGAATTACTTGTAGGAAGTTTTGATGTTTGCGGGAGACATCGGCTCCAACCATCATTTCTTGCATTATTTATTTTCCTAATTGACCTAGCCGATTTTGGATTTTGGATTAGAGTCTGGATGATTTATTGTTCAAAACCCGATCTCCGCCCTAGTTGAAACTAGGAAACAAATCAAAAATCGTAAATCTAAAATCCTTAAGCCCCCAGTATCTACTGTGGAGTCAACCCAAAATCGTCAATCTAAAATCCAAAATCGAGTGACTTAGCTGGAGAAGGCAGAAGCAATTCCAAAGCGTCTCTAAAAGTTGTGTAGCCAGCACCCTGAACGGGTGCTGGTTGATGAAGAGTTATAGAGACGGATCTGGTACAACAACAGAAGCATTGCGATCGCGCAACGCCAAAACGGTAAAAACAACCATCGAACCTAGTAAAGCCGCTCCCACTGCCTGGTGAGCCACTGTCAGCGGTTCTACTTGCAGGTGTAAGCGGAAAGTAGCCACACCGAGAGCAATTTGCAACACCAGTAAACCACCCGCCAAGTTAGCCAGCTTTCGCAGTAGCGGATGCAGTGCGGGCGTGCGCCATGCGAAAACCACCACGGCTATTGTGGCAACGGTTGGCGGTATAACCCCAGCAATGTGACTATTCATCACCGTGCAGAGTTCTTGCGCTCCAAAACACTGATGCACCGCCCACTGAGAACCAACTAATCCACCGAGTAAACTTTGTAAATATACAAAAATGGCAGCACTTAAGCTGATCCACGGCAGTTTACTAGCGGTGCCAGTGCCTTGATAAGGTAAAAGTGCGGCACCAATTACCAGCAGAGTTGTGAAAAACAACAAAGCTGTTCCCAGGTGAGCAGTGACAATATCGAAACGTAGGAGCTGGGTTACTGTCAGTCCGCCCAATACACCCTGGAAAATCACCAAAAAAAGCGCAAAAGTCGATGCAATAGGCAACCAAGTTGGTAAAGAGCGACGATTCCACCACGAAACCGCAGTAAGCGCGATCGCGCCTAACCCAATTACAGCCGCATCCAATCTGTGAAACCACTCCAGAAATACCTGGAGATTCATCTGTGACGATGGCACTAGCTGACCGTAACACAGAGGCCAGTCTGGGCAGGCAAGCCCAGCATTCATAACTCGCGTTGCGCTACCGATTGCCATCAAAATTAAGGTAGCGATCGCCATCCTAAACACCAGGCGACGGATCTTGTCCCTGGGTTGGGAATCCTCCGGAGTGCTAACATCCTGATGAAGGACGGATTCTGTCATAGTTTTCCCAAAGCAAATTTTGCTTAATCAAATCCTGAGTATCCGCTCATCCCCAAGCTAGCATCCTAGCTGGAAAAATGACTGACTCTAGCTACCACTCTAATAACCTTGCTGCACCATCAGCTAAAGCTTTAGGAATTTCTTCCGATTGGGAGATTTGGGTATATTAGATTACATATTATTTACTAATCGTTACAATAATTAAATATTATCGGGATTCAGCGCCATAGACGCTGTACCACCTACCCATCGACAGAGCGCGATCCCAAAGAAATCTATAAAGATAGGGGAGGTTTACTGGCCAGCAAGCTCGCTTAGGCTTACCGTGGTAAGTAAGCTGAACTGATTTGGATTTCCTAAGATCGACATAGAGCTACTTATTTATCCGTTGTCGTGGGCGTTTGAAAGTTGTTAGAACCTTCTGGGGTTTCAACTGGACAACTTGACACCTCTTCCCAGACAACTGACGACTGACTAATAAATCCTGTCTGTGGCTTGAATTCCCAGATTATTTTGTTCAGCAGTTTTGCAGGAATCGAAGACATAACCGTGAACATCCCAAGTCAGATAGTAACTTTACTGGTTGGCATTGTTGTCACCCTTGTCAGCCTCTGGTACGGTCAAAATCATGGTCTTCTGCCGATAGCAGCTTCCCAGGAAGCTCCCTTGGTGGACAAGCTGTTTAACGCCATGATGACCATTTCGACAGGGCTGTTTCTGATAGTTGAAGGGATAATCGTCATTTCAGTTATTAGATTTCGCCGTCGCCCAGATGACAACACAGACGGGCCACCAGTGCATGGCAACATCCCCTTAGAAATTTTGTGGACAGCGATCCCGGCGGTGATTGTTCTGGGAATCTCTATCTACAGTTTTGAGGTTTACAGCCAGATGGGCGGAATCAGCCCAATGGATCACTCGGTTGCCCATGTCAAGAGTGATAAACATTTTGCCAGAATGCCAGGAGCCGCGATCGCTGCCACCCTGACAGATACGGAAAATCGCAATCAACAGCTGCAAGAAGAAGCCCTAGACGATCCCGCCACAGCCCTGAATCGCAAGGAACTTCCCCAAAAACGCGATGCTGAAGGACTAGGCGTAACTTCTCCCCGAATCGGCCCTACGCCTGATAAGGAAGGTCAATCTCCAGAATACGTAATCAATGTTACGGGTCTGCAATTTGCTTGGCTTTTTAACTACCCTGACACGAACGTTACCGCAGGCGAATTACACCTTCCCGTCGGGCGGGAAGTGAAACTAAACATCTCAGCTAATGATGTAATACACGCTTTCTGGGTGCCTGAGTTTCGGTTGAAGCAGGATGCAGTTCCCGGACGGCAAAGTGAACTGCGGTTCACACCTAATAAAGTGGGTGAATATCCAGTAATCTGTGCGGAACTCTGTGGTGCTTATCATGGAGTGATGAAGACAAAAGTAATTGTCGAGACACCCGAAGATTACGATAAATGGATGGGCGAACAGCAAGAAGTTGCTAGAAACGAAGCTCTAAATCAGTCTGTTGCAGTGAATCCTGTAGAACTCTCCAATGCTGAGTTTTTGGCTCCCTACGCGAGTGAGATGGGTGTCACAACCGAAACCCTACACCATCTCCACAATCATTAATCGCTAAGGTCAGGATGGCTAATGGTAAAAAAAGCCAATTAGCAATACTTCAATTAGCAATTAGCAATCTTGCGATTAGTTATGACACAAGCACAGCTTCAAGAACGTGCCAATATAGCTGCTCACGGTGACGAACCGAAGGTAACGCATTGGCGAGAATATTTTGGCTTTAGCACCGACCACAAAGTGATCGGGATTCAATACCTGGTTACAACGTTTATTTTCTATCTGATCGGTGGCGCACTGGCAACAGCAGTCCGCACGGAATTGGCAACGCCAGCATCGGATTTTGTTGCACCGGATGTTTACAACAGCTTATTTACAGTCCACGCAACGGTGATGATCTTCCTGTGGATCGTACCTGCGGGAACTGGTGGGTTTGGGAATTATCTGGTGCCTTTGCTAATTGGGGCAAGGGATATGGCGTTTCCCAGACTGAATGCGATCGCTTTCTGGATGATCCCTCCCGCTGGCATACTGCTGATGAGCAGTTTCTTCGTCGGCGCACCAGGCGCAGGTTGGACTTCATACCCCCCTTTGAGCATCGTCAGCGGTAAAGCTGGGGAAGCGATTTGGATTATGAGCGTCCTGTTGCTGGGAACCTCCTCCATCTTGGCAGGGATCAATTTTATCGTCACCATCTGGAAGATGCGGACACCAGGGATGGGGTGGAACCAAATGCCCTTATTCTGTTGGTCAATGTTCGCCACCTCCTGCTTAGCTGTCATTTCCACTCCGGTATTAGCAGGGGCATTGATTCTCCTGGCCTTTGACCTGCTGGTGGGGACTAGCTTCTTTAACCCCACGGGTGGTGGCGATCCCATCGTGTACCAGCATATGTTCTGGTTTTACTCCCACCCGGCGGTATATATCATGATCCTCCCCATGTTTGGGATGATCTCAGAAATTCTGCCAGTACACTCTCGCAAACCGATTTTTGGGTACAAGGCGATCGCATATTCCAGCCTAGCCATCAGCTTTTTGGGGCTAATTGTCTGGGCGCACCATATGTTTACCAGCGGTACCCCAGCCTGGTTGCGGATGTTCTTCATGATCACCACAATGGTAATCGCCGTACCAACTGGCATTAAAGTCTTTAGCTGGTTAGCCACAATTTGGGGCGGCAAACTGCGCCTCAACAGTGCCATGCTATTCGCTCTGGGCTTTATCTCCATGTTTGTTATCGGCGGCATCAGCGGCGTTATGTTGGCGGCTGTACCCTTCGACATCCACGTTCATGACACCTACTTTGTAGTTGCTCACCTGCACTACGTCCTCTTTGGCGGCAGCGTTTTCGGCATCTACGCCGGATTCTACCACTGGTTCCCCAAGATGACCGGGCGGATGTTGAACGAAGCTTGGGGCAAAGTTCACTTTGTCCTGATGTTTATTGGATTCAACTTGGCTTTCCTACCAATGCACAAGTTGGGTATGGAAGGCATGAATCGGCGGATTGCCGAGTATGACCCCAAATTTGCCACACTCAACCTAATTTGCAGCATTGGAGCGTATATACTCGCCGTTTCCACCATTCCCTTCATTGTCAATGCCTGCTGGAGTTGGATAGCTGGCCCCAAAGCACCCGACAACCCTTGGGACGGACTAACCCTAGAGTGGATGACGACCTCGCCCCCGCCAGTAGAAAACTTTGAGAAAGACCCAGTGTTAGCCACTGGCCCTTATGACTACGGCATGGGCGATCGCAGCACCAAGGTAGATGTCCCCCTCGACGATCCTCGAAATCCAGTCTTGTCTGCTGGCCCTGACTCCGCCTTACGTGCCGATCCAGATCCAGCTGTTGCGGCTCATCCCGATGACCGTCAAGGAGAAAGTCACAATCGTTGATAGAGATTGGGGGCTGGGGACTAGGGACTAGAGACTAGGGGGTAGGGACAGAGACTAGGGAATAGGTAAGACTTTTTCCCAATCCCCAATCCCCAATCCCCAATCCCCAATCCCCAATCCCCAATCCCCAATCCTCAATCCCCAATCCCCAATCCCCAATTCCCAATTCCCAATTCTTTATAGAGGAGATTCATGCAAGGTTCAACAATTGACCCAGCAAAAACTGCCTTAAATTATCACCACGAGCCAGAAGCAGCAGTGGAAGCCCACGGCGTAGAACATCACGATTTCCGCATCGAGGGGCTGATTGTATTTCTGGTAGCGGAAGGCATGATCTTTTTCGGCTTATTTATCGCTTATCTCGCCTTCCGAGCAGTTGCACCATCTTGGCCCCCCGAAGGAACGCCAAAACTAGAGCTATTGCTACCTGGAATCAACACCATAATTCTGATTTCTAGCAGCTTTGTGATCCACAATGCTGACACCGCCATCAAAAAGAATGATGTAAAAGGTTTGCGGACATGGTTTGCCTTAACTGGCATCATGGGCGCAATTTTCCTTTGCGGTCAGCTTTACGAATACAGCCACTTAGAATTTGGTCTTAGCACTAACTTATTTGCCAGCACCTTTTATGTTTTGACTGGCTTCCACGGGTTGCACGTATTCTTAGGACTTGGGGCAATTGGTGCTGTGTTGTGGCGCAGTCTCAAACCCGGTCACTACAGCAATGAACACCACTTTGGCGTTGAAGCCGCAGAAATTTACTGGCACTTTGTTGATATCGTGTGGATTGTTTTGTTCACAATCCTCTATCTGCTTTGAGTGTTTTTGAAGCAGTACAATAAAAAATTTGCCTCCAGTTGGGGGCTTTTTTTATTGTGATAGCTTAATCTACTGAATGAGGGAGGAAACCAAGGGGTTAATTGATGGACGCGGATGAACTATTCAGGAGATACGCAGCTGGAGAAAGAGATTTTTGTCTAGCCGAACTGTCTGATACCGACCTAAGCGGGGCAAATCTCAGCCAGGTGGATCTCAGTGGGGCAAACCTGAAGAAGGCAACCTTTAGCCGAGCCATTCTCAGCCGAGCCACTCTAGCAGGAGCCAATATGGAACTCACTGACCTGTGCGAGGCAGATTTGCGTAGAGCCGACTTGAGCGGAGCCGAGATGATTGGAGCCTACTTAATTGCAGCTAATCTGAGTTTAGCTGACTTGATTGGCACCAACCTGAGTGGTGCCAATCTGAGTTTATCCGACTTGATTGGCGCTCATTTAATTGGCGCTGAGCTGAGTAGAGCAAACTTGAGTTTAGCCGACCTGCGGGGAGCCGACATGACTGGAGCCAACCTGTGTGAGGCAAACTTGAGTTCAGCACACCTTTATGAGGCTGACTTGCGGGAGGCCAACTTACTCAAAGCCAACTTACAAAAAGCTCTCTACAACGAACAAACTAAGTTTCCTGAATGGTTTGAACCTGCCTCAGCAGGGGCGTTATTAATTGCTCCTCAAGTGTGTCTGGCAGGTATAGACCTGAGTAAAGCCAATCTCCCCGGAGTCAACCTGCGTGAAGCCAACCTCAGCGGTACTAATCTGAGTCAGGCAGATTTGGTTTGGGCAGATTTGAGGGGAGCCAACCTCACTGGAGCCAACTTACAGGGTGCAAATTTATCTCAAACCAATCTCAGGGGAGCCAACCTCAGCGGAGCTATCATGCCTGATGGCAGCATTCACGATTAAGTTATAGATATTTCCTCGCTTCTCTTCTATGAGTACGCTGGGAAACGCCAATGTTAGACGCTATACCTCAATTTGAGACTGCATTAAGCATGAGTCAATAAAAATTGACCGTTGCCGTTATATTCCCCATTACAACAAGCAAAGTTGCGAACAAACCACAGCAAATAAAACCTCCAAATCCGGCGGAATTTGGCATACTCAATGCCATAATCTAACTCTTTGTTTGTTGCCTGATTGTCATCAAAGTTCTTTAGCCAGTTAGCAAAGGTTGTAGAGTAGTTATAGCCGTTGAGATACCATCTTTCAATGGTTTTTAAGTCTTTGTTATGGCTAGGAACTGCATCGAAATTCCAGTAACGGCCATGCGGAAAAATGTATTTGTGGGTGTAAACGCTGGAGATGTTATTAGGGGTGCGGACTGTGATAATGTGAATAAAAACTTTGCCGTCCTCCTTCAAAAACGAAGCTAATTTCTGGAAGGCTTTGGTTAAATTACCCACATGGCAGAAAACGCCAATCGAGAGAATTTTGTCAAACTTTGTGTCAAAGAAGGCATCATTTAAGTCGCCTTCATACAGTGTAAATCGTCCGGAACTAAGGTAACTTTCCGGATCTTGCATTTTGCCACGCATATATTCGCATTGTTCGTGGCTCAAATTAATTCCCGTAAACTTGACATTGGGGAACTTGGAAAGAATATAATTTGGAACGCATCCCCAACCACAGCCAAAGTCTAAAATATTGTCGCCGTCTTTGATCTCTAGCTTCTCAATTACATCATCGATCATTTGCATTTGGGCTTGCTCAAGATTGGCTGCGCCTTTTTCCCACAATGCCATGCTGTATTTGGGATAAATAAGTTTCCCATCTCCTAACATTGTATTCAGCATGGCTTGTGGCAAGTCATACTGAAGTTTCATTAGGTCTCGCGAACCTTCGGCGAGATGATCGGTTTCTTTTAATACCCAGTCGTAGGGTGCTAAAAGAGAAGGAAAATATTTGAACAAAATGGGCATGAAGGTATCGAAAAGCGATCGCAGTACAGCATCAGGCACTTCAAATCCGTTAATATAAGCCTCTGCTACTGCCATTTGTGCTGCGTTAACTACCTTGACAGCCCCACGGCTGGTCTTATACGCTAATGGGGTTTTGATATTTACATCCCCGACTAAAGGGATATATTTTTCGATGTTTTCTAATACTGAAGTTGAAGTCATAGCCACCCTCGTAATCTATCTAGAGGACTGGGATAGCTGGAGCTTAAGCTGCCATTTTTTTGATTCCATCCCTCTAAAGGGGTAAAATATGTAAAGGTTTACAGTTATCTTTAAGAAATCTACTAATAGCGCGGGTTTCAGGAAAAAGGATTTTCATTTAAACTATATTTATTGATAATAAACGAAAAAATTTTTAAGCTTTTTTTAACGAAACCAAAAACCAATATATTTCTGAAGATAGTGTACAATAAGAATCTGCTAAGTTAAAATAACGGTCTTTAATTTTGGATAACCAAGTAATGATTCCTCAAGCAGAGTACGCCAAAAAATTGCGTCCTCTTCTTCCTGATGCTGCGTTTGCACCCGATCCCAATAAGTTATTCATTTTATTAATTAATGTAGCAATTCTGATATTAGGCTGGGCGATCGCATCTAAATTAGACCGCTGGTCTGTATATTTATTGTGGCTTTATTTACCACTAAGCCTGGTGATGGGCAATAGCGTCATTATCTTACTATTCAGCTCCCATGACCTCATGCACGGCAGCGCGATTAGAAATTCTCGCCTGATGCGTTTGGTTAGCTTTCTCGGATTAACGATTATGTGGATGCCACCGACGTTGTGGAAAGCAGTTCATAATCGAGTGCATCACAATAATACCAATTCCCTGAAAGATCCAGATCGAAATTACTTATATCAACAGCCTGATACTTGGGGAAAATGGATTCAAAATCTATTCGTCCCATCTACTGAAGTTAATCCGTTATGGTTCGCTGTAGGCATGACATCAGCATGGCTGGTTCATACTTTTCGCAACCTAACTTCGGTGGTGTTGTTTAATAATGAGTCTGTAGATTATGTGCCTGCGGCTTTTAAAGTGAGTGGCAAAGATAGGCAAGTGATCGCGTGGGAATTTCTATTAATATTAGGGATTCATATGAGTATCATGGCGTATCTAGACTTTAACCCCATCAAACTCCTACTCAGCTACTTCCTCCCCCTAGCAATTGGCTACGCTGGTGTCATGTTTTATATTTATACAAATCACATGATATGCGAGATGACCAGCGTTAACGATCCGCTGATGAATAGTGTTTCTCTCCGAGTTCCCAAAATCTTTGATTTGCTGCACTTAAATTTCTCCTACCATACGGAACATCATATTTTTCCGGCGCTGAACTCGGACTATTATCCAATGGTTCAAAACTTGTTAATGATACACTATCCACAACAACACAACTTATTAGATGCTGGCGAAGCTTGGCGATTATTACTGCAAACTCCCCGACATTACAAAGATGAAACTACATTCATAGATTCCTTGGGAGATCAGCCAGTTACTTGTCCTCTGGGCAAGAATTAAAAGCTTAGCGCTCCTAAATAAAGCGTAAAATTTTCTTTGTAGAGACGTTCTATAGAACGTCTCTACTCATGTGTTGGGTAGGCTGCATTATCTTAACCGAACCGTATTGCGGCTTATTTCTTTCCGGTACTGGTCATAAGCCTGATTAATTGCCTGCATTATAGCTTTAGCACTAGCAGAGGAATTAATATCAGGATGATACTGCCTTCCCAAGCGAATGTATGCACGCTTCACATCTTTAGGATAAGCACTTTTTTCCACACCCAAAACTTCCCACCATTCCCCTGATAGGACAAAGTTAGGCTGAGATTTATTCGTCTGACAGGACTGATGCCAAATTTTAATAGTGGCACCATTAGCGCCACTCACCAAGGTATTTCCATCAGCACTAAAAGCAACCGCACCACGTCCAGAAAGAGTTGCTAGCAATTCTCCAGTATGCAGGTTCCAAATTTTAACGCTGTTGGTGCTGCCACTGGCGAGAGTTTTTCCATTGGGACTAAAGGCAACAGAATTAACCCTTGATGAATGTCCTGAAAAAGTGCGAATTAATTCTCCAGTTTTGAGATTCCAGAACTTGATTGTGGTGTCTCCACTCCCACTAGCGAGAGTCTTTCCATCGGGGCTGAAGGCAACAGAATTAACCCAGCCAAAATGCCCCGCGAGAATGTTCTGCTGTTGTCCGCTAATCAAATTCCAAACCCTAATAGTTTTATCGGCACTTCCACTCGCGATAGTTTGACTATCGGGACTAATAGCAACAGACAAAACCGCATCTGAATGTCCATTAATAGTACGGATTGATTTTCCCCCATACCCATTCCAAAGCCTGATAGTTTTATCGGCACTTCCACTAGCAATAATTTTTCCATCCGGGCTGAAGGCAACCGAGTAAACAAAGCCGGAATGACTGTAGGGTGAGTTTAAATAAAAGAAGGTGCGGATAAATTCATTTCTTCGCAAATTCCAGCTAGTAATTTTTTGATCAAAACTGCCGCTGACAAGAGTCTTACTATCTGGACTAATTGCCACTGAATAAACTTCCTGTGCTTGCCCAATAAAGGTAAAAATCTTTTTTCCTGTCTTCAGATTCCACAAAGTAACTGTTCTATCATCACTCCCACTGGCAACGATTTCACCATCGGGGCTGATAGCAACGGAATTAACCGAGGCTGAGTGTCCTTTAAGAATATGTACGCATTTCCAAGATTGAGATGCCTGCGCCTCTACTCGTACCAGTTTTGCTTCAATTTCAGGAGAAGAAAACTTGCTTTTTAATGGCTGTGTCGTGGTGGCAGAAGTTTCAGGGGTTCCAAATGACTTGACATTTGGTTTAAAGAAGTTTGAATTAGTTTTTGGCTGCATTTTAGCCTTCAATTCCTCTAACTCACCCTCCAGTTCCCAATTAGCAAATTTTCTTTCTACAGCATCACCAGCTAACTTTTTTTCTAATGCTGCAAGTTCTAATTCTAAAAGTGCCTCGGTGTAAGCTTCTTGCCACAATATTTTTTCTTCCATCCGCCCAAAGGCATCTATCGCACCCATTAAACGCTCTCCAGGCTCTGGTTTGAGAGCTTTGTGCAACCCATAAATTCCCAGTCCAATTACTGCACCAACAGCAGTCATCGGAGCCATGCCAATTCCTACAGCCGTTCCTTTAAAGGCTAATCCCATGCCGCCAAAAACTGAGTAAAAACTAGCGCCACCTGCTGCGCCAATTCCTATGGCACCTAAAGCGAAAGTATCTCCTTCTCCTATCGCTGTAAAAGCTCCGTAGGCAGCAGCGCCAGCAACAGCACCCGCCGCCGTAACTGGTGCCATACCAAGCCCAACAGCTCCAAATCCTCCAACTAATCCCATCCCGCCAACGGCGGCGGAGACTCCGGCACCTGTCGCCGCGCCTGCGGTAACAAATGCTGCACCTGAGATAACACTATTTTTCTGATAATTTTGAGACATGAATTTTGCAAGGGCGACGGATGAGGTTTATGGAAGCGATCGCTTCTTTATTTCATACACCTACCATGCTCTATCTTTTTTCTGAATTCGTATTTTTACCGATTTTTTTTCTAAGATAGCAATCCTAATTTATTTATCAACCTCTCTGTTTTCTCTTCCTCTGTGTCTCAGCGGTTTCTTAATCAAATAGGATTGTTCTACAAATTATTAGAATGAATTATATAATTAAAGGAGTAAGGCTTTTCAAGAGCATAGCTTTATTACAGCCAGTTATAATTACTTTTACCAAGTAAGGGAGTAGGAGTTTTATCAATCAATGCAGTGCGAATTGTGCGAAAGAGAAATAGAAAAATTAACTGTACATCATCTAGTTCCGCGACAGAAAACTAAGCGGAAAAATGAAGATCCAGGCCCTACTACAAATATCTGTTCTGCCTGCCATCGACAGATACATACTTTGTTTGATAATACGAGATTAGCCCAAGAACTCAACTGTGTGGAAAGGCTGAAGGATGAACCTCAGATGCAGAAATTTCTGTCTTGGGTGAAGAAGCAAGATCCGACTAGGCGCGTCAAAGTGCATCGCACCAGCAACTAATTGATCCGAGTGAGCCTTAATTAGGATTTTGCGCTCTTTGCAATAATTCCTGAGAATTCCTCACCCACTGGGTGTTTCCTTGAGCAGCGTAGAGGTCTTTTGCGTATTGTAGTAATTGCTGAGCATCGCTGTATTTGCCTTGGCGCAAAAATACTAAACCCGCTGCATAGTAGGCATTGGCGTAATTAGAATTAGCTTCGGCTGCTTGGCGAAAAGCGTTTAAAGCTTCGTCTAATTTTCCCTGATTCATTAGAATTGAACCGAGATTGTAGTGAGCTTCAGGGTATTTGGGGCTGATTTTTAAGGCTTGTTGAAATGCTTTTTTAGCTTCGTTAGTTTTATTTTGCTGTAAATAAGATAAGCCCAAATGATAAGCAGGTTCTGGTGCCTTTGGACTCAACTGCATAGCTTTTTTAAAAGATGCGATCGCTTTCTCCCAATCTCCTTGCTGTTCCCTAACCAAACCCAGATTGTAATGGGCTACCCCCAACTTGGGATCGATTTCCAGCGCCCGTACTAAATAATCACCCGCCTGCTGTAAATTGTTGCCCTCCAGCAGCGCCGCGCCTAAATTGGCAAAAGCTAAGGCAAATTTGGGATCGGCTTGTGTCGCTTGGTAAAAGGCATCCGCTGATGGTTGCAATTGCCCCGCCTGCCGCAAAGCTAGACCTAAATTGTAATGCGCTGGTGCCAGTTTGGGATCGAGTTGGGTGGCGCGTTGAAAGGATGCGATCGCTTCTGATACTTTCCCCTGTTGAATCATCTGCAAACCCTGATTCACCGAATCCACCGCCTGGGGCGCTTGTGCGACTGTTATAGGCGTGGAAGTTGGTAATGCGACAACCGGGGGCATTATCCCCACCAGCGAGAGCCTAACGACTAAAGCCGTGGCTACACAAACGAAGTCCGCCAAGGCGGACTTAGAGGTTCCAGGCTTAGTTCTGTGGGGTATATTTATCCATTCCAGATGCCGATGCCTTCCCATTTTTCGAGTCACCTTTTTGTTTACAATTGTTACGCTTGTTGACTTGATATCCAGTATTTTTCTAACAAATACTTTTTAATCTGTTTCATTTATTGATAAAATTTACGCTTATTTAATAGTAATTTATCTAAGTTAATTTTTGGGTGAGTTTGCTTTAAAAGAAATTGCAACTTTCATTTCAGGGAAGTCAAACGCGCTAATCTCACAGTCAGGGATCAATAAATCCATAGGGCTAACAAGCAGTTAATGGCACCCAGAAAGGAGAGCGGGAACATCCCGCCGATTGCCAATGGTGTCAATCTGCTTCTCTCCTTTTTTTCTTGGAGGTGAATTATGAACGAAAAAGTCGTTTCCGGGACGCGAAATGTTGCAATTGTCGGCCCGTATTTAAGTGGCAAAACTACATTACTGGAAAGCTTGCTGTTCGTCAGTGGGACAATTTCCCGCAAAGGACGTACTGTAGACCGTAACACGGTGGCAGATAGTTCCCAAGAAGCACGCGATCGCCAGATGAGTGTAGAGGTATGTACTGCCAGCACAGAGTACGGCGATGTCCGCTTCACTTTTGTAGATTGTCCCGGCTCGGTAGAATTTGCACAAGAAACCTATAACGCTCTCATTGGCGTGGATGCAGCGATTGTAGTCTGCGAACCACACACCAATCGCGTCCTCACCCTCGCACCTTTATTCAAATTTCTCGACGACTGGGAAATCCCGCACCTAGTCTTCATCAACAAAATGGATCGGGCGAACAACAACTTCATGGACGTGCTAAACGCCCTGAAAACAGTTTCCAGCCGCCCGATCGTCCCACACCAGTATCCCATCGGTCAAGGCGAACAACTGACCGGATTTATCGACTTGGTGAGCGAACAAGCTTATCATTACCATCCGGGTGCGCCAGCTGACCCGGTGCCAATGCCAGAAGACTTGAAAGAACAAGAGCAAGCAGCACGCACAGAGATGCTGGAAGCATTGGCAGATTTTGACGACCACTTGCTAGAAGAACTGCTAGAGGAAATTAACCCGCCCCAAGAAGAAATTATCCAAGACTTGAAAATGGAGTTAGGGGCAGATTTAATTGTGCCTGTGTTCCTGGGGGTTGCTGAGCAAGATTATGGAGTGCGACCCCTGTTGGAAGCTTTATTGCGAGAAGCACCAGATCCCGCAACTACTGCCGAACGTCGGGGAATTGTTCTCCACGCCGATGCTCCCTTAGCGCAAGTTATTAAAACCTATTACACTCCTCAAGGTGGGAAACTCTCCCTCGTGCGGGTTTGGCAAGGTACGTTAACAGATGGAATTGTCCTGAATGGGGTTCGTGCTGGCGGATTGTACCGCTTGATGGGACAGCAACAGCAAACTGTCACACAAGCCCAAGCTGGTGAAATTGTCGCACTGGGACGCTTGGAAGCAATTAAAACAGGCGATACCCTGACAGCCGATCCACAATTGGCAACCGAATTACCGAAAGCCGAGCAGACTTCCCCAGTATACGCAATGGCGATCGCGCCCGAAAAGCGCAACGACGAAGTTAAACTCAGCAGCGCCATAGGCAAACTGCTAGAAGAAGATCCGTCCCTCGCCTGGGAACAACACGGCGATACTCACGAAGTCATCCTCTGGGGACAAGGCGACATTCACCTGCAAGTTGCTCTCGACCGACTGCGGCGCAAATACAACCTGCCGATGACAACCCATCTGCCGCGAGTTCCCTACAAAGAAACCATCCGCAAAACTGCCCCCTCAGTTCACGGGCGCTACAAGCACCAAAGCGGCGGACACGGGCAATTTGGCGACGTATACCTGGAAATAAAACCCCTACCCCGTGGCGAAGGCTTTAACTTCAATCAAACTATTGTTGGCGGTGTCGTTCCCAAGCAATATATTCCCGGTGTTGAGATGGGAGTGCGGGAATATCTCACTCATGGCCCCTTGGGTTTCCCAGTCGTCGATGTAGCAGTAACGCTGACAAATGGTTCATACCACTCAGTCGATAGTTCGGAACAGGCATTTAAACAAGCTGCCCGAATTGCCATGCAGGAAGGAATGCAAAAGTGCGAACCAACCCTGCTTGAACCGATTACCTCAGTTCAAGTATGCGCTCCCAGCGAGTTTACCTCCAAAGTCCTCCAACTGCTAAGCGGACGGCGGGGACAAATTCTCGGCTACGAAGCTAAATCAGATTGGGCAGGTTGGGATTGCGTTTCCGCGTATTTACCCCAAGCTGAGATGCACGACTTTATCGTAGAATTGCGAAGTCTTACAATGGGCGTTGGCTTCTTCCACTGGCAACACGACCATCTCCAAGAAGTCCCCGGAAAACTAGCTGAAAAAGTCTTAGCCACTAACGGCTAAAAAGACAAAAGGAAAAAGGCAAAAAGAAGAGAAAAAACACAAACTAGACAAAAAATAGAAACGTAAGTAATCTTACTCTTTTGCCTTTTTCCTTACCCTATGGTTTATTTCAAACTTTGTGATTAATTACTCTTTAAATCTCAGTAGCTAAAAAAACAATAGCCCGAATTAGCTTTCTGCTGTTTAATTACCTAACGTTAACCAGCCGGATATATCATCAAATTAAGTTGTAATTTTTCAAAGCTGATGGAGGGAAATTTATGTCTTTTATAGCTTCGCTCCTGATAACGTTAATTTCTATCCTCCTTTTCTTGAATGCTGGTAAAGTTAAGAATGAAAGAGGCCGCTTGGCGGTGCAAGCGATCGCTTCCCTAGTTGGAGCTATTGCAGGGATTTCTGCTATTTTACGCAGTGTTTTGATTATTCCCGCTGGGAATATCGGCGTTGTAGAGTCCTTGGGAAGGGTTTCCGAACGTACGCTTAATCCTGGTGTCCACTTAGTCAATCCCTTTACGGAAGTCGAGATATTTTCCACTCGGCTAAGGGATATGAAGGAAACTATAGAGGCTACATCCCAAGAAGGTTTAGCTTTCAATATCGATGTCACTCTTCAATACAAACTAGATCCGCAGAAAGCGGCGGAAGTTTATAAAAATATTGGTACTGAAGAGGGAGATATTATTACTTCCCGATTTCGCTCCCTTGTCCGCGAAATTACTGCTAGTTACCCGGCTGTAGCAATTTACTCGACCAAACGCCAAGAAGTTGCTAATCAGCTTCGCCAACGGCTAAGCGAGCAGTTATTACCTCTTGGTTTTATAGTTGAAGAAGCGCTGTTGAGGGAAGTTAAACTCCCTGATACGCTCCAAGCCGCAATTGAGCAAAAACTCCAAGTCGAGCAGCAAAGCCAGCAGATGAAATTTACTCTAGAAAAAGAGCGTCAAGAGGCTGAACGAAAACGCATTGAAGCCAGAGGTATTTCTGATTCTCAAAAAATAATTTCTCAAGGACTGAGCGACCGAATGCTGCAATTGAGGGCAATTGAAGCCACTGAAAAACTAGCTCAATCCCCCAATTCTAAAATTGTCGTGATGGGCGGTCAAGGGCAAGGCGGTTTGCCAATCCTGTTACAGCCAGACATAGGAACTTCAACCAATGCAGCCGCTCCAAAACCCTAGCAGTCTCTCTGTGTGGAATTAACTTTTACTTAAGATGACTGATTCACAAACTTGGTATATTGTCAAGCGACAACATCAAAAATGCGAAATTATCCCCAGCGATCGCGTCGAAGGAGAGGAAGAATCAGCATTTGTGGAACGCTGGGGGCCATTTAATTCCCAAGAGGAAGCGATCGCTCGTCGCATCGGCTTAATCCGCGCTGGAAAGTGCCAACCCGCATAATTTGAGATTTTAGATTTTATAGCGGTTCGCAGTTGAGTCAAATACAGGAATTACAAGGGGAGGGTAATTAGCCCCTCCCTAGAACGGGAGGGGTTGGGGAGAGGTCAGAAGTATTGAACACAAATGAGAACCGTAGATTCAACCCAAAATCAGCAGAAGTCTAGAAACTCCTTCGGCGGGAGGAAAATCTAAAATTTCTTTTCCGCCCTATTTCCTTTTTTCGCAGCAATCTCCTGATTCAGCACATCCAGCGCTTTCGAGTATTGAGGATCGTCCTGAGAGCCGATTTTATCTCGGTCAGTCTGCAACGACTTGCGCTGTTCATCCGACAGTTCCAGCACCTGATCCGGGACAATTCCCGCTTGGTTGATATCGCGACCCTTGGGAGTATAGTATTTAGCGATCGTCACCGCCAAACCCGAACCATCGCCCAGGCCCCGCACCGATTGCACCAAACCTTTACCAAAGGTCTTTGTACCCACCAAAACAGCCCGCTTGTTATCCTGCAAAGCTCCACTTAGGATTTCGCTAGCACTAGCCGATCCGCCATCCACCAGCACCACCAGCGGTTTATCAGTCAAGGCGCGATTATTAGCCGTCTCTCGATCCCTTTCTCCCTGGCGGTCGGATGTTGAGACAATTGTGCCTTCTTTGAGCCACATTTGGGCAATTTCAATACTAGAGTACAGTAAACCGCCTGGATTAGAGCGCAGATCCAGAATGTAGCCATTCACATTCTGCGCCTCTAAAGCTTTAATCGCGTCTGCCATTTCCTTAGAAGCATTAGCGCTGAACTGAGTCAGGCGAATATAGCCGATGTCGCCAGTAGGACTTGTCTTCTTGCTAAAGCGCACCGGATGGATTTCAATTCGCGCCCGTTTCAGAGGAAACATTAATTCCTTGTCCCCCCGCTGAACCGTCAGCGTCACTGAGGTTCCCGGCTGTCCCCGAATCAGCTTCACCGCGTCATTGACATCCATCCCATCGGTAGTTTTGCCATCGATTTTGGTGATGATGTCCTTAGCCAATACACCAGCCTTAGAAGCTGGCGTATCTTCAATTGGCGCAATTACCGTTAACTTCTTGGTTTTTTCATCTTGGGCAAGTTGCAGACCAACCCCTGTTAATTCCCCAGAAGTGTCAATTTGCATTGACTTGAACTCTCCTGGGTCCATGAACCGAGTATAGGGGTCATTAAGTTTCTTCAGCATTTCCCGGATAGCTTCATAAGCTTCCTCCTTGTTGCTGTAAGACTTATTGAGATACTCTTTGCGAACTGCCCGCCAATCTACCTTGTTAAAGGTGCCATCCACATAAGAGCGGTCGATGACTTGCCAAACTTCGTCTACTAGCTCCTTGGGGCTTTCGCGCAAGACTGCTAGACTTTTGGGGAGATGAATACCTACTCCGGTAATAGCGATCGCAGCCACTGTTGCTGCTGTCGCACTTAGAACAAGCCCACGTTTTGTAATTACCATTTTCCTGTCTGAGCTGGGGGGAATTACTGCCAAGGAATTACGCTAACTCTAACACAGGCAATTTCTACCCAGCATTAGAGCGCACTTCTCTATCCATCTGCACTAGGTGACAGTCCGGAATCAGAGAATTCGGAGTTATGAGTTAACAATTCCTGATTCCTCACTCTTAACTCCTAACTTTTCTTAACTTAAGGATCAATCCAGCGTCCGTCTGCCTTAATTAAATTAATCAATTCTTCAACTCCTTGCGACTCTGGTACTTTTTTTATCTCTTCTCTGCCACGATATAGCGAGATATAACCAGGTTGTTTGCCAACATAACCATAGTCAGCATCCGCCATCTCTCCAGGCCCATTGACAATGCAACCCATGACTGCTATGTCTAACCCGGTGAGGTGTTTAGTTGCTTCCCGAACTTCGTGCAGCACTTCTTCTAGGTTAAACAATGTGCGACCACAAGAAGGACAAGCGACATACTCAACCATTGTTTTCCGCAAACCCAAAGCTTGCAGAATGCTGTAACAGACGGGAATCTCTTTTTCTGGCGCTTCGGTGAGAGACACCCGGATAGTATCGCCAATTCCATCAGCTAGCAGGGGAGCAATTCCTGCCGTAGATTTGATGCGTCCATATTCGCCATCACCAGCTTCCGTGACACCCAAATGCAGAGGGTAATCCATTCCCAATTCATCCATCCGCTTCGCCATCAAGCGATATGCTGCTAACATCACCGGAACCCGCGACGCTTTGAGAGAAATTACCAGGTTGTGGAAATCTAGGGATTCGCAAATTCTGATGAATTCTATAGCCGATTCCACCATCCCTTCAGGAGTGTCGCCGTAGGAAAACAGCATTCTTTCAGCCAGGGAACCGTGATTTACCCCGATTCGCATCGCCTTACCCTGATCTCGCAAGGAAACCACCAAGGGTTCTAAAGTTTGGCGGATCTTTTCGCCAATCTCGTCAAATTCAGTTTTGGTATATTCAGTTCTATCCGCTTTTGGCTTCTCAAACACATACAACCCAGGATTAATCCGCACCTTATCAACGTGCTTGGCTACTTCCAAGGCGATTTTCATCCCGTTGTGATGCACATCGGCAACCAAAGGCACAATTTGGTAAGTTTGGATTAATTTCTGTTTAATTTCCGCCAAAGCTTTAGCGTGACCGATACTAGGCACAGTGACGCGCACAATTTCGCAGCCAATCTCGTGCAAGCGACGAATTCCGGCAACCGATCCGTCGATATCCAGGGTGTCTTCATTAATCATCGACTGCACCACCACCGGATAACCGCCGCCGATGGTGACATTTCCCACCTTTACCGGACGGGTTTTGCGGCGCTTAATGGCGGTGTCAAAAGCGGGTTCCTTAGATGCAGTGTTGGGAATTGGCAGAGTTTGCATAACCTTTTCTTTACTTTTTGCGTTCCTCTCTGTTTCTCAGGGTGCCACAGAAGGGGGCAAGTTTGGCTGATGGAATTGGAGGAACCTGACCCAAATTTGCTACGTATAGAATATACATTGTATATCCTTAAGGCGGTTTGATATGGAAACCAAGGCGCACATCGGCAAATGGGGAAATTCCTTGGCTTTTAGAATCCCCAAACATATTTCTGAATACCTAAAACTCAATGTGAATGACACTGTTATTTGCAGCGTAGACAATGGAAAACTGGTACTACAACCATTGCCAAGTTCTTCGGAATATACCTTAGATGTATCGTGCAAGAGAGGCGAGTTTTATTGGTAAATGTCCAGAGGGTTTGCTTGAGGAAGTATTGAGACGGATTAAGCCAATTTTATTTGAAGTTATGAAATTAGAATGAGCGGCATGATAAATATTATTAAAGTTGCCTAGAGGTTCGGCTACTAAGTTGTATCAGAATCAGGCGATCGCATACCATTAGAGTAATTATTATACTCGGCTACTCGTTGATTTATTACACATAGTTAATAAAACAGGAGAAAACACAGATAATGACAAATATCAGTAGTTCTAATCGGGCGATTAGGGAAAGTATGGGGGAAGTGATAGTGCAAGTAAGTCTAACAAATGCGATTGATGAAGCGTTAGTAAGTCGCGGACTGCTTAACCCAAATTTGTTGCGCGTGTATGAAACACAAGCACTTGTAGATACTGGCGCTACACGCACTGTGCTACCTATCGATATAGTGCAGCATCTTGGTTTAAGGATAAGGAGTCAACAGGTAGCTAAATATGCTGATGGTAGAGAAGAAACGGTAGGATTGACGGAACCTGTAATCATTGTCATAGAAGGTCGTGAGACTATTGAAGCAACAATGGTGACAGGGAATCAAGTGTTGATAGGTCAGACTGTATTGGAGACGTTAGATTTACTTGTAGATTGTAAAAATCAGCGCCTAGTTCCGAATCCAGCACATCCTGACTATCCAGTGTTGCGAGTATAGCAATTAATTAATAAGTCTAAGATGAGAGCGATCGCATCCACGTATAGTTAAAATACGCTTAAAATGCTGCTTACTGTAAATCGACTATGCCTATCGACGCACCTCTTCCCGTCGGGTCAGTTCTAGAAAACCGCTATTGTGTCGTGCGAGAATTGGGGCAAGGTGGCTTTGGACGTACCTATCTTGCAGAAGATACCAATCGGTACAGTGAGCATTGCGTACTTAAAGAATTTTTACCACAAGTTCAAGGCAGCAAGGAACTACAAAAAGCTGAAGAGTTGTTTATGCGGGAAGCTGGGGTTCTTTACCAGCTGCAACACCCGCAGATTCCTCGTTTCCGAGAATTGATCCGAGTCAATCTTGGCGGTACGGAATCTCTGTTTTTGGTGCAAGAGTATGTAGAGGGGCAAACCTACTGCGAATTGTTAAAAGCGGGGAAGCCGTTTGACGAGACCCAAGTAATTCAACTGCTGCGACAAATTTTACCAGTATTAGATTACATCCATTCGCTAGGAGTGGTACATCGAGATATATCCCCTGATAACTTGATTCAGCGGAGTTCCGATAAGTTGCCAGTTTTAATTGACTTTGGTGGCGTTAAGCAAGTAGCAGTAAATGCTGCCTCCCAGTTTAGCGGACAGATGCCTGCTACTCGGTTGGGTAAAGAAGGTTACGCACCAGAAGAACAAATACGCCAAGGAAATGCTTTTCCTTGTAGCGATTTGTATGCTTTGGCGGTTACAGTTTTGGTGTTGCTAACTGGCAAAGAACCCCAAAAACTTTTCAATAGTTTTCAGGCAACTTGGCGGTGGCGACAAGAGGCGAGGGTTAGTCCTATGTTAGCGATTATTTTGGATAAAATGTTAGCTTATTATCCGGACGATCGCTATCAGTCAGCTAGAGAAATTCTCCAAGCCCTCCCCTCTGGAAATCCCCTTTTTTCTCAAGTTCCTACTATGAACGTTGTAGGTAGCCCCGCCTATCCAATTCCTCCAACAACTATCAGTCAAAAAAGTAAAAGTCCCGGTGTTTCCATTCCTAACCCAATTCACAAGCTGAGTTGGTTAAAATTTTGGAAAACAGGAATTAGTGTAAGTCTGATTTTGGCAGTCGGGATGGGGGCTTGGACTTTAATAAAATCCCGTTTATCGTCCTTTCCTCCAGCAATATCTTCGCCATTACCTGCCGATGGTTCCCTAAGTAAAAAAGAGCAGGATTTTGTAGCGGAAATAACTAAGCGTCGCCAAGCTTTGAAGATTTCCGAAACGGTTTTTATTCGTCAAGTTGATGAAATTTTTTATCAGAAGTACCCAGAATTAAAGCAACGTAGTTTGACAACTAAGCCAGAAGATGCACGTTTCCGAAATGATTGGTATCAAATTGCTGATGACGAATTAAATAAGTTAGAAAAAGGCGCTCAATTATAGCAGTCTTATTTGAGTTGCGAAAGGCGTAGAAACAGGGTTTCTGCCTAATTGGAATCACAACTCAAACAGGATTGCTGTGTGATGCAATTTA
The DNA here is from genome assembly GCF_014695505.1 of Trichocoleus sp. FACHB-90. NCBI lineage: Bacteria > Bacillati > Cyanobacteriota > Cyanophyceae > Leptolyngbyales > Trichocoleusaceae > Trichocoleus > Trichocoleus sp. FACHB-90. Next base: position 19,341 of record NZ_JACJOK010000040.1, on the reverse strand, counting down.
GTTCGCTACGACTGTTTTTAACTTTCAAGCCAAAATTTTTATTAAGGAAAGTCAGGAATCACCCATTGGGGAGGCTGCATAGCTTTTTTTCTGCGCGCTTCGTCAGCAATTTCCAGCATTCTATCTAAAGAAGTCTCTTTGATGAAGTTTGACGCAGACGCTGCATTTTCCTTATTGGGGCATTTGTCACCCAAAATGCAGCCGTTAACGCAGGCTTCAGCGCAGTTTACTGTAGCTTCCATTGTGTTTACTCTCTCTCATGGTCTTTGATGCTAGGCAGACTGATTCAAGCTTTGTCACTTTCAAAGCGAAAACGTCTACTTAAATTCTCCTTCTACAAATTGTACGGATATCTGTGAAAATTTCCAGCGTCTTGAGCGATCGCTTTCTTTACTCTTGCTATCAAACTGAATTAGCCCAATTTTTCGCCCAGTCTAAGGTCTGATAAACCTGCTTGAGAGTTGGTGCTTCGCAGTACAGTCGCAAAACGGGTTCCGTACCGCTGAAGCGAATCATCAACCAACTGTCATTGGCTAAACGGAACTTATAACCATCAATTGTCAGACAGTCTGTTACTGACTGACCAGCAATTTCAGTCAAAGGCGATTTTTGCAGTTGTTCGAGTAAACGCGATCGCACGTCCATACTCGCTAAAGGTAAGTCAATGCGATCATAAGCTGAGGTAAAACTTGTTTTTTCCTGCAAGCGTTGGTAAAGTTCGCTTAAGTCTAGTCCTGACTGGGCGATCGCTTCCAACAAATACAGTGCTGACAGCAGCCCATCCCGCTCTGGGATATGATTGCCGTAGCCAATGCCTCCAGACTCTTCGCCGCCTACTAACACCTGAGTTGACAACATCCGGTCGGCGATGTACTTATAGCCTATCGGTGTCTCATACACTGGCAGATTGTACAGAGATGCTACGCGGGGAAACAAATCGGAACCGCTGACTGTTTTTACAACTTCCCCCATCAGTCCCCGCCGTGATGCCATGTGTTCAATTAAAATCGGGATGAGTATTTGGGAACTGAGGAAATTTCCTTGCCCATCGACAGCAGCAATGCGATCGCTATCTCCATCAAACACAAATCCTACTGCCAACCCCTCACCACTGCTGCGGCGGTGAGTCCGCATCTGCCGGAACATCTGGGAAAGGTAACGCGGTAAAGGTTCCGGCGCACTTCCACCAAATAAAGGATCGCGAGAACTATTAATTTCCTGAATTGGCGTCGCCAGCAATTTGTCAAGTCCGGATGCCGCCGCACCGTGCATCACATCGGCAAAAACACTGAGTTTCTTTTGCGCGATCGCATCCTGAATGCAGCCAATATCCACTTTAGCCCGTAGCGCTTCGCAATAATTAGCCCACGGGTCGAACCTCTCCAAACTTCCAGGCTTTCCTTTGACTGGCGACGATTCCTTAGCCAACAGCGCTTCTATCTGTTGCGTAATTTCTGGGGGAACCGAACCCCCAAATGCACCCTTGACTTTTAACCCTGAATATGCGCCTGGATTATGACTTGCCGTAATCACTAAAGCCCCTAGAGCCTTTCGTTGATAAGCCGCCCAGCTAAATGCTGGTGTTGGGGCATAACAATCGCTCAACAGCACATCAAATCCCGCAGATTGTACTGCAAGAGCCGTCTCAAAAGCAAAAGTTTCCGACATAAAGCGCCGATCGTAGCCCACAATAATCGTGCGCTGACTTGTCGCCTCACCATAGACATCTGCCAGGACTTGTGCCGCCAACGGTGCCACAAGCGTTAAACGATCGAAGGTGAAATCTGCGGCGATGATACCTCGCCAGCCATCTGTACCAAATTTAATCGGATTAACAGCAAGCGGCATAAAAGCAGGGGGGTGTTGCAATGATAACGGTCGGATCTTAACATTTGTGGAGTCATTAGTCACTTAAAAGTTGTCAAGTTGAAACCCTCCCCAACCAAAGCTTACCGAAAAGTTGGGTCTAAAGCCTCGTCCTTCTAAAACGGCTTTTGTTTTTCTAAGGAGCTAAGAAACTCCCGAAGAATGTCCGTCTTAGTTCGCTTCGTATCGAGAGCATATCGCTCAAGTGCTTTCATCTCATGCTTTTGAAACTCTAACGTGTAACTGTTTTTGGGCCATTTTGTGTACCGATATGAGACACTAATTATAGTGGAAAGGTAATCAACCACTTTAAAAACCTAGCGATTCGTAAGATAAAGCGCTGAACCTTGAAAATTGAATCTATGCGGTTCTAATGCATTTTTCTAGTTTCCTCCTAGCAGTAGGTAAAAGATTCATAGGAGCTAGACGAACAGCATTTTGGGGTATATTGCCTCAAATTAAACAGGACTTGCAGTAATGCAACTAGGGTAGGGCATACCCGAAGTAACTCTTGGGGAGAATCCCACCTCTGGGCTAGACGACGCAAGGAATCTAGTTTAAGTGGTTTCGTTGAGCCAAGAATCCTCGTGCGTTTACGCTGAGGAGTGTCAAAAACTAAGGACTACCGCCATCGTCCTCTGGAGAGCCTGACTCGTGCTTGAGAGTTGGGGAATTGCCATTTGAAGGTGACAGATGTTCGAGAAGCGATCGCAGCCTCATGCGCTCAATGTAAGGCCAGCCGCCAGCTTCTTCCATATCTTTCAACAGATTGTATAGAGCTTGACGATTATCCGGTAAAGAAGTCTGAAATACACCTTCCCGAATCTCGCGGTGCAAATCCTCTAATGCGCGAAGCATTGCCAACAAAGCCAGAGTATCTCCCTGACAAGCCTTTGCCAAAGACCGAACAGAAATAGCGATCGCTTCCAATTCTGACCCAAAAAGCCCCGACTCAACATCTTTGTTACTGTTCATGCGGGTGATTTGTCTGTCCATGCTGTTTTCAACTTTAACGGAGTGTTTTCTTAACTAGAGCGATCGCTGCACAATCGACTTATTGGTAAATTGGTGTGGTGTGTAAGCACGGCATGGGTCTAAATCCCTATTAGGGATGGAAATAAAGGGATTGAAATAATTTACCCGCAGCTTCAGGATAAAGGCAACACAAAGCCTTGTAAAATTCACTTTAGAGATTCTAAGCCGAACGATTCCGAGCAAAATTAAGAATTTCACTTTTGTCCCCTGTCACTTAAACCCCACCCCAGATTTTACTGGTAGGGATTCCTAAATTAGATATTGAGGTTGACCATGAGGTATCGCGCTTTCATTGTTGCCTTCCTGGCATTGTGCTTGGGGGTACTAACTGCTTGTAGTGAAGGTCCAGCCAACGCGACTTCCACTCCAACTCCACTCACCTACGACCAGATCCGAGGCACGGGTCTGGCAAATAGCTGCCCTCAACTCTCTGAAACGACTCGCAGTTCCATTCCCATCGATCCTAGCCAGACATATAAAGTTACTAACCTGTGCTTACAGCCGACCAGCTTCTTTGTCAAAGAAGAATCTGCCAACAAACGGCAAGCCGCCCAATTCGTTCCCGGCAAGTTGTTGACACGGTATACATCTAGCATCGACCAGGTGCTAGGTGAACTGAAAGTTGATGAAAATAAGCGTCTAAGCTTGGTTGAAGAGGATGGTCTCGACTTCCAAGCCACAACTGTTCAGCTGCCTGGTGGCGAACGAGTACCCTTCCTGTTCACGATTAAAAACCTGGTTGCCAGAAGTCAGCCCGGAATGGACAGCATTAACACCTCGACCGACTTTGAGGGCGAGTTTAACGTTCCTTCCTATCGGGGGGCAACTTTCCTCGATCCTAAAGGTCGCGGTGTAGCCAGTGGCTATGATAATGCAGTAGGACTCCCAGCCCAATCCGATGCTCAGGAACTGACTCGTGCTAATGTCAAGCGTGTAGACACCTTGAAGGGTAGCATTTCCCTGCAAGTCGCCAAGGTGGATAACGTCACTGGTGAAATTGCCGGAACCTTTGAAAGCGAACAGCCTTCTGACACGGATCTAGGAGCTGGCGAAGTTAAAGAAGTTAAAATTCGCGGCATTTTTTATGCGCGGGTTGCACCAGATCAGGCTTAAATCTGCTATTTAGCACTGATTGCTTAATTTAGCGGATCGGGAAAAGGGGCTGGTGAAGCCCCTTTTTTTATGCCTTAGAAGTCCAAAGTTAAAAGTGAGGACTTCTAAGGTTTACTCATTTAAAGCTTTTAACTACACACTGACAGTGCCTGTTTCCGGTAGAAAATCATTTCTCCGTGAAAATGCTATTGTAATTAACTGGCCAAAAAGAATAAACTTATGATCAAGCCTGAAAAAGCAGGTAATTAGGAAAATTCACCAAAAATGCTTGATTAGTTTTACTTTTCTGAAGGGCAGTTCCCCGGAGCCTACTTAATAGCTCTATCCTCCAGCGTCTATGTTTTAAATCACAGCATCTACTTAAAAAGCAGAATAAAACCAAAATTAGCGTCTCTACTGGGGACAATCTACCAAGCGAACTTCTTTATGTATACCAACGTCACTCCCGAAATTAAACTGGAGAGCTTGCAACTGTTACGAGAGTACCAGCACAATCGTACAGATGCTATCCGGAATCATCTGGTAAAACTGAATTTTGGACTGGTGAGAAAAGAAGCACATCACTGGGTTAATCAGTGTACTGAGAACTATGAGGACTTGCTTCAGGTTGGCTGTTTAGGATTAATTCGAGCTATTGAACGCTTTGACCTGTCCAAGGGACACGCCTTCAGTTCCTTCGCCATCCCCTACATTCGCGGCGAAATTCAGCACTATCTACGAGATAAAGGCTGCTCGTTCCGCCTACCTCGGCGCTGGCAGGCTCTGCGGTATCAGGCAGCCTCTGTAACGCGGGAGTTCCAACAGAAATACAACCGACCACCTACCCATTCAGAGGTGGCAGCGGCGCTGGAAATTTCTGCTTCAGAATGGCAGGAAATTCAGTTAGCGTTTCAAAACCGGGAATTGCTAAGTTTAGATTTACCAGTGGGAGATGCTGAGGAAGGTTCGACTTGCTTAGGCGAACTTGTACCAGACCCCCAATATCGCAGTTTTCAGTTAGCCCAAGAAGACCAGATTCGCCTACAACTGGCTCTCGTGCAACTAGAAAAGCGCACTCGCGAAATTCTAGAATTCGTTTTTTTACACGATTTAACGCAAAAAGAGGTCGCAGAACGCTTAGACATCAGTGTGGTGACAGTCTCCCGGCGTGTCAAAAAAGGATTAGAGTCGCTCAAAAAGCTAATGGTAGGGCCGGAGAATTAACCAAGAAGTTCGTGGGAAGGGAAGAGTAGTTAAGTTGAATTGGCAAGGTGTGAGAACCTTCCCCCCTTTCAACCTTCTTTCGGTCAACGGGAAACGGACAAAAACTAAAAATTGAATAAAGTAACACAAATGCTACGCTTTTATCTATGTATTTTAAACTTGTAATAGAGGGGTGCGATCGCATCCATCTATTAAAGGTATAACCCGCCTCAAAGAAATTTGAACAGAAAATCTCTTGTGGCGGATGCTATTAAGGGATTTGGGAACTGCAAAATGCGTCAACATTCATGGATTGCGTTTGTCGGGATATTTGCTCTGGTAGGGGCTGGCTGTGCGCCAGCAGAGGAAACTGCTGTAGCTCCTAGTCCTATTGTTTCTCCGGCGGCTGATCCGGCGGCGGTTCCGACTACTTCACCAATAGCACAGGCACCCGCAGGGGCAAAGCCGTTTAATACGCCAACTGTTCCTCAACAAACAGCGAACGTTCCGGGAGTTCCCGGCTTGATTCCATCCACAAATTCGGATGTGCGATCGCGTAATATTCCTCAAGGTAGACAAGACCCCTTTGAGAATGTTCCCTTGAACCCGCAAGTGACTGTGGTGCCTCCAGAGCCTGGTTCGGTTCCTCCGCCTCCGATTCCAGTTTCTCCTGCTCCGGGTGTAGCACCGCAGCGTTCTATCCCAGTGCCGCCGCCTCTGCCCCAAGTACGCAATCCCAGAGTAAGAAGTAGTAACGCTGGTAACAACGGTGGTAGAGCAGTTCCACGCACAAGGTATACACCGCCGCGTCCCCCCCAGGTTAGAACAACAACACCGAGAAATCAGGCACCTAGAACCGCACCAAATTCAGCTCCTATTGCTAGAACAAATACGCTTCCCCCTGCTCCCCCGTTGCTGCCAAAACTGCCACCGCTACCAGAACCAACTCTGGCGAGAAATGTAGAAGTTACAGGAGTGGTGCAAGTAGGTAGCGAGCCTCAAGCAATTGTAAAAGTGCCGAATGAGCCGAGCCGCTACGTAGGAGTTGGGCAACGTTTATCTAATGGGCAGGTGCTAGTTAAGCGGATTGAAGTGAATAATGGTGGCAGTCCGATTGTGATTTTAGAGCAATATGGCAGAGAGGTTGCCAGACGAATTGGAGAAAAACCAGAGGCGAATCCTGATGGCGCACCTACGGCTGCTGCTCCTGGTTCTCCTCAAGCCTAGATACGATTTACTTGTTGTAGGAGTTTAAAGGGTGCAGACTACTGGAGGAGAACCGCTGCGAATTGAAATAAGCTTGCCTGGGTTGCCCTTAGCAGTTTATCGGGAATTAGCTGCCCATTTGCGGCAGGTGGAAGGAGTGGAAGCGGATCTGATTCCCCAAAATTCGCAGCAGTTTGACTACCATCAAAGCCAGGTTGGGGGCTTGTGGATTCAATATGTACAAGATGCCAATCCAGCTAGTCGGCAACAAGTAGACCAGATTTTAGAGTATTATAGTCAGCGCTACAGCCCCTAGTAGGAAATTTTTCCAAACCCGTAATATTCGGTGGGGCTTTTTGGGCAATCTGGCAAAAGCTAACGAAAATTCATGGGCATCATTCAAGCTTTACGGGGAACGCGGGACATTCTGCCCGAAGAAGTTGGCTATTGGCAATGGGTAGAATCGGTAGCGCGAGACATTCTCAACGTAGCCGCTTATCAAGAAATTCGTACTCCGATTTTTGAGCTGACTGCACTATTTGAGCGGGGAATTGGCGAAGCGACAGACGTGGTGGGGAAGGAAATGTACACCTTCAACAGCCGGGGGGAAAACCCTTATTCCATCACCCTACGTCCTGAAGGTACAGCGGGGGTGGTGCGCTCTTACATTGAAAACCATCTCGATGTAAAAGGTGGGATTCAGCGCCTTTGGTATATGGGGCCGATGTTTCGTTACGAAGCTCCCCAGGCGGGACGACAGCGGCAATTTCACCAACTGGGCGTAGAAGTGTTGGGTAGTGCTGACTCCAGGGCGGATACGGAGTTGATTGCGATCGCTACCGACATCCTGCAAACCCTCGGTCTGAAAAATCTGCACCTCTACATTAACTCCGTGGGTTCCCTAGAGGATCGACAGCTTTATCGGCAAGCACTGGTGGACTATCTGACTCCCTATAAAGAAGAGTTAGATCCAGACTCGCAGGTGCGTTTGGATCGCAATCCCTTACGAATTTTGGATAGCAAGGATAAGCGGACGCAGGCAATTGTTGAAGATGCCCCCAGCATTTTAAATTATCTGGGTACAGAGTCACGCCGTTACTTTGAGCAAGTAAAAGCAAAGCTGACTGATTTGGGAATTGCTTACGAACTAAATCCGCGTCTGGTGCGCGGTTTGGATTATTATACTCATCTGGCCTTTGAAATTGTCTCCGACGACTTGGGAGCGCAGGCGACTGTCTGTGGCGGCGGTCGCTATGATGGGCTAGTAGCAGAACTGGGCGGGCCAAGTACGCCTGCGGTGGGTTGGGCGATGGGTTTGGAGCGCTTGATTATCTTGCTACAACAGCTGCAACAGCCACCAGCAAAGGTGCTGGATTTCTATGTAGTTTCACGGGGGGAAGCAGCAGAGGGTCAAGCACTTAAACTGGCTACGCAACTGCGAAGAATTGGGTTTAGTGTGGAATTAGATTTGAGTGGCAGTGCCTTTAAAAAGCAGTTCGCCAGAGCAGATAAGAGCGGTGCCGTTGCTTGCTTAATTTTAGGGGATGAGGAGGCAGCAAACCAAACCGTCAAGCTCAAGTGGATGGCAACCAAAGAGCAAAATGCGATCGCTCAAGCGGAATTATTGGCTAAAACAGACGAACTGCGTCGCCATTTGGATACCGCAGGGAGTTATAAGTTATGAATTATGAGTTTTAAATTAATTCATAACTTATAACTCAAAATTCAAAATTTTTCCTAGCCGCCGATGGAATACTGGGAATTTCTGATCCAAAAAGAAGGCGATCGCTCTTGGCTCTCTCTAAAGAAGCCAAGTTTGGAAATCTTAGAAGGTCGGTATCGGGTGGTTGCTCACTCAAACCGACCAAACACTGATGTGGAAATTCGCATCACGCATGACAGCACCGAGGAAGTTCCCCCCAGGCGGCGCTCACAGAAGCGATCGCGTCGCACCAATGCCCAAGGGTTAATGGTGGTGATTCCCTTTACCTACTTTAAGCCGGGGATATGGGATTTGCGTTGCTCTGGGGATATCATGTCCGATTTCCTGGGCAATACTTGGCAGCAAACGATTAAGTTTCAGGTTTTACCACAAGCCGTAGAAACTTCCACAGATAGCGATTCAGCTGAAGAAGATATTTCGCCGGAAATTTTTCATCCCCATTCAGCAGAGATGCCGGAAACGTCTCTACCTCCAACGGAGGCTGAGTCCCAAAGGTGGAAGGCGGCGTCAATGCCTGTCAGCGACCTTATGGAACACTCGCTACAGATGGTAGACGAAATTTTACACGAAGTTGTCGATCCACTCTGGCAAGCGTTTGAGCCGATACCTGCTGCGCCACCGCAGCGGTTGTTTACCCTAGACTCAGAGCTGCCAAGAGAGGAATTGCCTGAGTTTCAGAGTGCTATTGATTCACCAGATATTGCAACAGATATCACCCAACCGCAAGTAGAGGCAACTCCTGAAACGTTTCTAAGACTGATTCTCGACCAGGAAAATTTTGTAGCGCGTCGGGGAGAGCCGATTATTTTTTCTGGGGAAGTTGAAGTTTTGGACACTTCCAGTTCTCACAACTGTGTCCAGGGTGGAACGCTGAGAGTGGAAATGCGCGATCCGCAAAACTCAAAAATTCTGGTAGATGTAGAGCAACCGCTACCCGAACAGGTGTCAAGCTTTGCCTTTAGATGTAATCTTGAGCTGCCCGAAGAGTGCAAAACTCGGTTAATTTTGGGAGAAGTCACGCTAATAGACGAGACGCAGACAGTCTTGGCGACTCAATCATTTACTGTAACAGCAGATTTAGAAGATTTACTGGGCGCGATCGCTAACGATAGAGAAGCTGAAAATTTATTGAACCCGCCGTTAGGATCTCTTTTGGCAGAGACACCACCTCTAGATTCATCTTTTCTGGATTTGGTGCAACAACCGAAAGAGAATCAGTCCCTACGTCTAGAACCGTTACCAAATCAGCCTTTACCTCCGCAAATTACCCGAAGCGACCCGGCAAAGGAGACAGCACTTAAAGCTCCCAAACTGCCTGCGATCGCTTCTGATACAGATGCAACCGATAGCGAGGGCAAAACATCTGTTACTCCTCCACCCCCGCCGTTGGGATCTCTACCACCCAAAATTTATCGCCCCGATCCTGCCAATCCAGTTAATAAAACGCTCAAACTCCCTCTAATTTCAGGCTCTGCTTCTGTTACAGAGGTAGAAGCAATAATCGATTCATCTAGCGAGCTTGAACCTCCCACGGTGGAGAACGCTGCTCAAGAGCAGGCTGCATCAGATGTGGAGCAGTTAGTTGATAATTTGTTGAATAACTTAGCTGATAGCTGGCAGCGTCCAGAGATACCATCAGCTGAAGATGACAGCGATGATGCTGATACAACGGCTAATGAGGATGTAGCTGTCGAAGAACCTTCTGACACTCCAGAATCAGATAATCCTGCTGAAGATAGCGATCCCACATCGACTGTAGACACAGCCTTTGCTACTTTGAAGCTGAAAGACCGTTTTTTGTCACGGTTAAACGACCTGGCAAACGATGAGGAATTGGCTCAATTGCTACAACCTGAGGAAGAGTTGCCTGCAACTGAGCCAGAGTTAACAGAATCAGAGTTGTCTGCACCAGACGTGACCCAGGAAGATAGGGAAAATACTGGTGTGGTTGATGGAACTGAAACGGCGGCAATACAACAGTCGTCGGAAACCGACTCTGAAGCCCCGCCAGAGAGTATGGCTCCAGATTGGGAGTTAGTGGCTCAACTGCTAGATCAACAACCCCCGCTACCAGAATTTGACGAAGAAGATGCCGCTATTTCCAGCGACGCACCCAGTAATTCTCAAGTGGTGGCGGAAAGTCCCCTGACTATTACTCAGAACCATACCAATGGGTTCTCGGCAGCAAACTCCAGTGGAAATTGGGCAGATCAAGAGATTGTTGTGGACGATGACCCCTTTGAGGAGCCTCTGGGCAGAAGCGATCGCATATCCCCTTTCCCTCCTAGCCATTATCCCCAACCACAGCCATCAGCCCTAGACGAGGAGCCTGTGCCAGCGCCGGAGTTAATTTTGCCAGAAGGCGAACTGATTGCAGGGCAATTGCTCTTGCTCCGCGTGAAATTAAACTCTGAGTTGAGCCGCATCTATGTCAAGCTGTGGGTTCACGATCGACAAACGCGATCGCTGCTGGATGGCCCTCGTTGGCTTGTAGATTTTTCGCCCAATGCCTTTGGTGTCTTGGAAACAATGACTCAGTTAACTGTGCCGTTTGGGAGTATGTCCATCCGATTTGAAGCGGTTACAGTAGATACTTATACCCAAAGAGAGAGCCATAAAGTGACACTTGACCGTACTGTTATTCCCCCTGACTTGCCCAACTGGTCGCTGGATGAGTTTGCGGATTGATTAGTTGTTAAAAATTTTTATAATTCGGATCTTTGGGCCAAATTCACTGTAGATTCGATTAGAAGAATTGTTTCATAACAATAGGAAATTTAGCGATGGCAGCTTCATTCTTACCTTCAATTTTGGTTCCTCTAACTGGCTTGGTCTTCCCAGCCATAGCAATGGCTTTCTTCTTTCTTTACATTGAACATGAAGACCCAACTGGAATTTAACAGCTACAAATTAAAAAACCGCCCTTCCGGTTAGGACGGGCGGTTTTTCTAAAGGATGTAGAAGCTTCTACATCCTTCTTTGTTTATGCTTACAAAGAGGAGCCTAAACCAGCGTAGGCACCATAGAAGAAAGTACCTAATACGGCGATAACACCTAAACCAGCGACTGTCGCTACAATCCACAATGGGATTCTTCCACTTCCAGACACAGCTTTTTCCTCCTAATTAAACTCGAACTAGCTTTATTTAATCAAACCCAGTTAGGCGAAGCACTCACTGTTATAGGGCTTTCGCACTATGACAGAAGCTTCCAGTTTCACCCGCCGTTGCCTCCCTATACGAATGTATAGTCTGGTTTTACACAGCGTCCGGAGGTTTTGCTTAGGTTTCCCTAGCACTGACTCCCGTACTACTCGCGTAGTACCCTGGCAGACACCCGCCTCCCGCAGGCACAATTTCTGTTGTTACACGGCTTGGTTTTCGCTTATCCCGAAGACCCGCTATACCTAGCTGGTATAGCGGAATTCTGCGATTTTAGTTAAAGAAATAACTGGAAAACAAAATTCCCAAAACGAAGACAAGTAGCAATCCTAAGAACAGAGAAGTTCTGTTTAACTCAACTGGCTGATTATTAGGATTGGGAAGACGATCCGGCATCGGTTTCTCCTATCGTTGAATAAATTGCATGGAAGCGATCGCGCCCAAGAAAAAGACTGTTGGCACAGCCAGAGTGTGGACAGCAAGCCATCTAACGGTAAAAATCGGATAAGAAACTGGTTGATTTGCTGGAGTATTGCTAGTCATGATTTGCCACCACTTTTAAACTACTTACTTGATAAATTGGTCTATTTGATCTTTTGATTCAATACGATCTTGCACAATTGGCACTTCCGTCCGATTTGGAGTGAAATACTCATTAGGGCGGGGTGTTCCAAACGCATCGTATGCCAATCCAGTTTGAACAAATAGCCAACCAGCAATAAACAATGCTGGGATGGTGATGCTGTGAATCACCCAGTAACGTACGCTCGTAATAATGTCACCAAACGGACGCTCTCCAGTAGTACCAGCCATTCAGATTCCTCCTCTAACAACAGTTTTAAGCTTTGTTTATATGATACGAAATTCGGTAGATGACAAGCAAGAAAATAGTTGCAAACAGCTTATTTTCTGCTTATTACTACCACCTGACGGCGACGATAGTCTCTTCAAGCCGCAGACGATGAACCCTCGTATTTCAGCAAAACACCACGCTGACCAATAATAAATCCTCGCTCGGGCGTTACAAACTTAATTTTGTACAAATTCGAGGGTATATTCTCCATCTCGCGATCTTTTTCCCAGGTTTTACCACCATCCGGGCTGCGGAGTAAATTGCCACTTCCCCCCGTCACCCAAATTTCCTCTGGTGTGCGATATGCCAAATCGAGTAAACCCCAACTGGTAGATATCTCTGGATATTGTGCCTCTTCCCACTCATCGTGCTTTTCAGGGTCGCTAAATTGCAGCTGACCGCCCCGCGCGACCATCCACAACCGGCCATCTTGTGCAAAACCCATATTTTCAACACGTCGGGAACTATTGCGGTTGTGGGATACCCACGCTTCCTGACCTGGTTCCCAAGTTGAGTAGAAGTTTCCTTTTGCTGACACTGCTACATATTTACCATCTTCAGAGCGGGAAATGTTGCGGACAACGCCCACTGCTTCTTGCACCATCGCTTTCCAGTTTTGTCCAGCGTCTTGAGTGCGATAAATTGCGCCTACGTTGGTAGTCATCTCAGCGGAGTTGGGCCCTAGTGCCAAAATTGTGTTGGGTGCGCCCGGTAATTTATTACTCAGCGAGATGCGCGTCCAAGATTTTCCGGCATCGGTGGTGTGCAGTAAGATAGCAGGTTCTCCTGTAATCCAACCCTCAGAACCAGCAAAACTCACACCTGTAAAGCGGTATTTCTGATCGCCAAGGGACAAGTTTCGAGGCTCCCAGGTTTTGCCGCCATCGGTTGTTTCCAAAATTGTAGAGTCACTGCCCACAAGCCAGCCGCGATCGCGGTCGTCAGTAAAGGCAATATCCTGAATATTAGCTGTTGTTGGCAGCTCAATGACTTGCCAAGGGTTGTTGCTCACCGAAGGGACGCTACTACAACTGGCACAAAACAGGGCGACTACCAGCAATATTACAATTTGTTTCAGTGTTCTCACAAAAAAGTTCATAACGTCCAGCACTGGTGGATAGAATCTGACCTACGGCAGGTATCAAGAGCCGAGTTTAGTTTTAATGCAAACTGTAAAGACTGAGAAAAAACAAAAAACCTAAAGCCAAGGCACCAAAAATGAGCAGATTCTTCTGTCCTGGGGTTAAAGTGTTTACCCCCAGACCGAAACCTAGATTTTCCTTAAATCCAGACGGCGCACCTGCAACGCCAATATTTTGAAACTGCGTTTTCCGCACTCCACAGACGGGACAGCGCCAAGAGAGGGGTAATTCTTCAAACGATGTTCCTGCGGGGATATCACCCTTACTATCGCCCTTAAGTGGCTCATAAACATAGCCACAGGCGCGACATTCGTGGCGATCCATGATGGCATCAACGGCTTGATCGCTCATAGCTCAGAAAGTAGTTGAGAAGCCAACCTTAAAATCTATGTTAAAAATTATGCCATAAGTGTAGGACTTCCTTAGCATTTTCTAGTTCTGGTGGGCGCAAAGGGCGATCGCTAGATATAAAATTTGTTTAGTTAGACTTATGTGTGCTATACGTAATCGCTCTCGAAAGCCGCCCGCGTCACGCTGTAAAGGTAGTCACTCTATAATGTATATGTAAAGAAGTAATAACTCGCGTTGTTTCATCTGAGTGGTAGTTAACTATCGTGTTTGTCCTTAGTGGGTATGAGTATTTTTTAGGATTCCTACTGGCTTGCAGCTTGGTGCCTTTTTTAGCACTGTCTGCTGCTAAGCTTCTGCGCCCCAGCGGTAGTAGTCCAGAGCGACGCACCACCTATGAATCTGGGATGGAGCCGATTGGGGGAGCTTGGATTCAGTTCAACATCCGCTACTATATGTTTGCGCTTGTCTTCGTGATTTTTGATGTTGAAACTGTTTTCTTGTTTCCGTGGGCTGTTGCCTTCCACCGCTTGGGAGTTTTGGCTTTCATTGAAGCCCTGATCTTTATTGCAATTCTTGTGGTTGCTCTTGTTTACGCTTGGCGCAAAGGAGCTTTGGAATGGTCATGAAATCTAACCAGGCAAATGAATATGCTGCCCTAGAACAGCAGCAGAAAGAACGCATTTTCAGTCCAGTTGAGCGACCCAAGGTCACTCAAGAGCTTTCGGAAAATGTCATCCTGACCACAGTTGATGACCTGTACAACTGGGCGCGGCTTTCCAGCGTATGGCCTTTGTTGTTTGGCACCGCCTGCTGCTTCATTGAAGTTGCGGCGATGATTGGTTCCCGGTTTGACTTTGACCGATTTGGACTGGTTCCCCGTTCCAGCCCCAGACAAGCAGATTTAATCATTACTGCTGGAACCATCAATATGAAGATGGCACCTGCTTTGGTACGTCTTTACGAACAGATGCCAGACCCCAAGTATGTGATTGCGATGGGAGCTTGCACAATCACTGGCGGGATGTTCAGTGCTGACTCCCCGACAGCGGTGCGCGGAGTGGATAAGTTGATTCCTGTGGATGTATACCTGCCTGGGTGTCCACCACGTCCAGAAGCAATCATGGATGCGATCATTAAACTCCGGAAGAAAATCGCGAATGATTCGATTCAGGAACGCGATCAAATGAAGCAAACGCATCGCTACTACAGCACTACCCACAAACTCAAAGGTGTAGACCCCATCCTGACAGGGAAATATCTACAGTCAGGCACTCGCCAAAGCCCACCACCGGAGTTGGCAGCAGCTATGGGTATGCCTGTATCACCAGCCGTGTTGACGGCTCAAAAACAGGAGGAAGGTCGTGGCTGAAGCAGAATCCCAAATCGTAGCCAGTAAGGTTTCTGGCTGGTTGACGGAAAACGACTTTGAGCATGAGGCTCTAGAGCAAGATCATCAAGGCGTTGAGATCATAAAAGTTGACCGGGACTTTTTGATTCCTATCGCCACAGCCCTCTATGCCTATGGCTTTAATTACTTGCAATGTCAAGGTGGCTATGATGCAGGGCCGGGTGAGGATTTGGTCAGCTTCTATCATCTGATTAAGCTGAGTGACAATGCTGACCGACCCGAAGAAGTGCGTCTGAAGGTGTTTTTGCCGCGAGATGACGCTAGAGTGCCTTCGCTGTACTGGATTTGGAAGACAGCAGATTGGCAAGAGCGGGAATCTTACGATATGT
Organism: Trichocoleus sp. FACHB-90; assembly: GCF_014695505.1. Classification (NCBI taxonomy): domain Bacteria; kingdom Bacillati; phylum Cyanobacteriota; class Cyanophyceae; order Leptolyngbyales; family Trichocoleusaceae; genus Trichocoleus; species Trichocoleus sp. FACHB-90. The sequence continues at coordinate 3,972 of NZ_JACJOK010000040.1, read as the reverse complement.
TCGGTATTGTCTACGAAGGACACCCGAACTTGAAGCGGCTTTTGATGCCGGAAGATTGGGTAGGTTATCCTTTGCGGAAGGATTATATTTCGCCTGACTTCTACGAATTGCAAGAGGCTTTCTGATTAAGCATTGCCCTTAATTAGGAAATTTTGCGTGAAAGCACTCACTTATTGTAAGTGGGTGCTTATTTTTTTAGATAGCTTTTGCTACAAAATAAATTCTCCTCACAATCGATTTTGTTTGAATTTCAGCTAGTAGGTTGTGCCTTGGAAAGGAAACCCAACTTACGACTTATGAGATAAGTCCAGGGAACTTGTGATTAACTCAAAACTCATAACTTATAACTATTTAGTCATCCCGGTTGAGGGTTAATTTAATCATTCCATAGGGAGGTCGCGGATCGCAGTACACTTTTATTTTAGAATCTGCATCTGATACAAATGCGGTGTCCCAAAGTCGATTTTCAGCTGCAAAGGAAACTTCTGCCATTTGTGGGAAGCGTTGTAGTAGGCGCACACCCATCTCATAAACGAGATGTTGGATTGATTTGCTGACAAATTCATGAAAGACAACTTGCACGAAATCGCGCACTTGTTCAGCAGGGATGTAATGTGATAAATCAGACGCGATCGCATTCTCTACGTCAGCGTATTTCCAGTAAACATCGAGATAAATAAATAAGGGGCGATCGCTCATTTCTGGTAGCGTGGTATACTCATCGCGGGCAAAGTTGGCAAACAAGCTGCCAGTAACTTTGATTAGCTGAAATCCTACTCTTCCACAACTATGAGCAACGATTTTTGTAGCATCTCCCTCACGCTCAAAATCCAGCACTGTAACTGCATAGTCATTCCGCGAACGGCTGAACAAAACTTCGCTATTGGTATTTCCCCCATCGGGGTGAGGTAAACGTGCCGCAGCAAATGGTTGTTCTCTACCTGTAACTCGCAGCGATCGCATTTGGGGATAAGTATTTAAAAACTCCTGTCCCAGGAAATTTATAAAACCTTCTAAGGTTGAGCCATCGAATGCGATCGCTTTCTTCAAAACAAAGTTTTTCATGGTGTCGGTAGCCACCACCTCTGTATTGATTCCCTCAGTGTAGGCGGCTATAAAATTGTTACCAAATACCTCGACATCAACATCGACAGCAAACAGGATGTTTTCTCTACCACTAAACTCTGATTCTGGAATTTGTGTCAACCCCATCATCGGTTTTGCATATGTGCGGTACAGGGTAATATTTCCTTTGCCATAGCTGATTTCTGCGCTCACGCCTTGCTCCTTGTCCTACTATTTTGGGTTTTGTATTGAGGAAACCTTGTTATTAGCTATTTTTATAAATTTTAGGGTTGCATTATTCAAGGAAACTTATAATCATATTATTAGTCTCGCGTTACGCCGACGAAACTTTGTGCAAGGAGAGAATTATATTCGCCAGTATTTTTAGAAAGTGCCGGAAGCGGAACGTTTTTGAAACTGACCTTTACCTTTGTGACCCAGCCAGCGATCGCCATCTACAATCAACTCCCCACGTAAGAAAACTTTCTCTACTTTCCCAGTAATAGCTCGCCCTTCAAATAAGCTATAGTCTACGTTAGAATGATGAGTTTCCGCACTCAAAATATGTTCTTTATTTGGGTCGAATAAAACTATATCGGCATCACTTCCCACAGCAATTGTCCCTTTTTTAGGAAACAATCCAAACATTTTAGCGGGAGCAGTTGCAGTTAACTGTACCAACCTATTCAGCGAAATTTTACCCGTTCTAACACCGCCATCATATAGTAGAGTTAATCGCAATTCTACCCCAGGCGTACCGTTAGGAATTTTAGAGAAATCCTCTTTTCCTATTTGTTTGGAACGGTGCCAACCAGAGGAAGTTTCTTTAAAACAAAATGGACAATGATCGGTAGCAACTATCTGGAGATCGTCAAACTTTAACCCTCGCCACAATGCCTGTTGACAGTGATGTTCTCGTAACGGCGGAGTCATCACATATTTAGCCGCTTCAAAACCTGGTTTGTCATACTCCTCAATGTTTAAGAAAAGGTAATGAGGACAAGTTTCTGCAAAGGCATAAATACCGCGATCGCGTGCTTCAACTACTACATCTAATGCTTCTTTTGCTGACAGATGAACAATATATACAGGGATTTCCGCCAACTCTGCAATCCGAATTGCTCTATGAGTAGCTTCTGCCTCCATAATTGTTGGTCTTGTTAAAGCATGATATTTTGGAGAAGTATTTCCCTGAGCCAATGCTTCTTCAATTAATACTTGAATTACGCTACCATTTTCTGCGTGTAAATTCACCATGCCGCCATGAGAACCTACCGCCCGCATCGTTTTAAATATAGAGGCATCATCTACCATTAAAATTTCTGGATAAGCCATGAACATTTTAAAGCTAGATACCCCATCGTAATTAATTAAATCGGGTAATTCTTTTAAAACTTCTGGATTAATATCTGTCAAAATTAGGTGAAAACTATAATCTACACAAACTTGCGGTTCTGCCAATGCTAGACGATTATCAAGGGCAAGTATTGCGCTTTCTCCTTTGCTTTGTTGAGCATAATCGATAATAGTAGTCGTGCCACCAAAGGCAGCGGATCGCGTTCCTGACTCATACGTATCGCAAGTTTCGGCAATGCCTTGACGGGACTCCATGTGCGTGTGAACGTCAACACCACCAGGAAATACAAGTAATCCTGAAGCTTGATATTTTTGGGCTGATGGTACTTCTAATTTTCGAGCGATCGCTTCAATTTTTCCATCGCGAATTAAAATATCTCCTACATAGTCATCGACTGCTGTAACAATGCGTCCGCCAGTTATTAGTACGTCTGTCATTTTTGCTAATTAAAATGCGATAAAACGAACCACTTTAGCCATGAATAACCCAAAAGTATAAAGACGTTGTATACAATGGCTGGAAAATGAAATAGTCCTACTTTTTGAGCTGGTTTGGGGGTATCTGCACAACTTAAGTAGAAGCTTTTTTATAAGCTGCCCAACCTCCAAGATGAGAAATATCAGTCCATTGATATTTTTCTACCAATTCACGCGGGTAAAGCATAGCAGTAACTTCCTCTCCATCTTCTAAAACTACGTTTTTAGGATACAAGTTAGGCGGTTCTGTAGACAGCAAATATTCATATTGTTCAGCAGTCAACTCGTAAACTTCACCTGGAATAGAAATACCTCCCAATGCAACTTCATAAATACCAGGATGCCAGCCATTCTCTACAGCGTGCATTCGATAATTGGGACGAGTAACTGCCTCTTTAATGAATTTTGCTGATTGCAGATTCTTGTGATCCGGTTGCCCCCGTAAGGCAGAACCGCAAATAAAAAATTGCTTTGATTTTGATTTACTTTCCATCTTGTATCGCTCTTTCAAATTGTAAATACTCTATCTTATCCAAAACTAAATTTTGCTATAGATTGCATCAGATTTTACCTGAAAATAAAATTTCCAATTTTTCATTCATAATTATGTATAAATTTTCATAAAAAATAAAAAAATACCGTAACGATTGTTACTGAATTTTAGCGCTGGCTAACCGCTAATAAAGCAATATACAACTTTAAAGGTTAAAAGTCCGTACTTGTGGGCGGCATGGAAGGATGAAGTATAAGCTGTCTGAACTGAACCAAATGAGTCAGGAAGCTTTTGTAGATGCTTTGGGGTGGGTTTTTGAGGATTCGCCTTGGGTAGCGCAAAAGACGTGGATGAAACGACCTTTTGCCGACGTTACATCATTGCATGAAACTATGATAAAAGTGGTTCAAGAAGCCAGCTTAGATAAACAACTCACCTTAATTTGCGCTCATCCCGACTTAGCAACCAAGGCGATGTGCAACTTTTCAAATATGAAAATCCCACTGTATGCTTCTGATCATCAATTGCTTAGAAGCATAGGGTGGGACAAATGTTTTCTACTGAAGAGTTTATCATTGCCG
>NZ_JACJOK010000004.1:0-61197 GCF_014695505.1 Trichocoleus sp. FACHB-90 | reverse complement strand
ATCGCGTTTAGTGAGGAAGACGTTATCGAATTCTTAGAAGTTGGAGAACCATATCGGGGCAATTTGGTACTTCGTTCACCACTACAATGCATCCTTACCTGTTTAGCACTACCTAAAATTTTTCCTGACCGAGAAGTATTGAGTGCTGTGTTCTTACAGGAACGCGAAAACGAGGAATTGGGGAAAATCTACCCTTGGGAGCGTCCTCTTAATTCAATCAAGAATATGTAAGAAGGATATAAGTTTTTTAAATATGTTCTAAAGATAGATGTAGAATCGTCTTCGATAAGGTAAGGAAAGTTTTTTCTGAAGACAATAAAAATTTAGATTATTATAAATTTCCGGATTAGGGGTTATTACTCCGGAATAGTGGTTATTACTACTGTTGAAAATACTGAAATGCTAAATATCTTTCATCAGCATCAGGGTTGAGATTTGGCTCTCAAATTCTGAGAGTGCAAAATCAATAGAACAACTTGTATACCTTTAGATGAGTTGACTTTAACCATTTCTAACTTTACAGAATCTTTATAAAATAACTATCTTTTATGAAAAGAATGTAAATGAAATATTTCTTAAAAATACCACCGGATTCTGTCATCGGTATATATACTGATAATACTGACACTTCCAAAAGTGGCGCTCCATCCAAAAGTTTAGGAACTATAACGGGTGTTATGAGTAATTGCCGCAAACTCACAGGAATAGCAACTTTACTAATAGGGTTGCAATTGTTTATCCCTCAGATAGCTGCCGCAAAAGTAAATATCATTGTGGCTACAGATAGCCTGTCAAGCAGCTTGTCGATTGACGTTGATGCTAAAAACTCGCTGAAGTCTGCCGTGGAAACGGGGGCAGAACAGCCTTACGATCCAGGTGATAATGGTGGCCCCAGCACGACCCAAGGTGGAGGAAGACGCTAAAGAACGCTACAGCGCGAAGCGTCTGCTTGGAAGCGAAGGTAAAGGCAAAACTTAAAAGAAAGAAATTTGTTTTGTGTTTTGTTGGGATTATTTTTTTAATAAAGACGATTTCCACAAACGGTATTTTTGAACTAAGGTGTGGACTTGCCAGCTTGGTAAGACTTCAGGGAAGTCAGTTCGGTAGTGTCCTCCTCGACTTTCGGTGCGAAAAGCAGCACTTTTCAGGATGAGGTACGCCACATCTAGTAAGTTATAGGTTTCTCCCCAGGTTCGCACAGATGAGGTGGCGTCAGGTAAATTGAACCTGACAGTTTGACCGGGGGTTAAGTTTAGCAGGTATTGACTCAAAGAAAGGGCAGCAAATTCTTGTTGCCAAACTTCTATTTGTGCGATCGCATTCTCTAAAACTTCCTGTGACCGACAAATTCCGGCACTTTGCCATACTAAGCGTGGTAACTCTTGCCGCAAAGTGGCAATTTTCTCTATATCTGAAGGATCTAGGATATTGAGCGAAGGAAGAATTAATTCTTCATTTATCTTTGAATAATCATTCTTGATTATTTCGAGCTTCGCCAGTTGAGCGCCAAACACCAAACATTCCAGCAGCGAGTTACTGGCGAGACGATTAGCACCATGAACTCCGGTACTTGCTGTTTCTCCGACAGCATATAAACCGGGAATTGAGGTGTGGTTCATCAAATCGGTGGCGACACCTCCCATCCAATAATGAGCAGCTGGCGCAACGGGAATCGGTTCTCGAAAAACATCAATTCCCCAGCGTTGACAAACCTGGATAATATTCGGGAAGCGGTGGCGAATTTTTTCTTCTGGGATTGGGCGCAAATCTAAGAAAACGTGACCAGTAGAAGGATCGGCGGCAATTTTCTGTAAGTGGCTGAAAATAGCCCGACTGACCACATCTCTAGGGGCGAGTTCACCAGCGGGGTGATAATCAAAGGCAAATCGTCGCCCGACCGAATCTACTAAATGAGCGCCTTCGCCGCGTACTGCTTCGCTGATCAGAAAACGAGGCGCACCGGGTTTGGTTAAGGCGGTGGGGTGAAATTGGACAAATTCTAAGTCGCGGAGGATAGCACCACTCCGCCATGCGATCGCTACCCCATCTCCCGTACTCACAGATGGGTTAGTGGTCTGAGCAAATACTTGGCCGCCGCCGCCTGTCGCCAGCACCACAGCACCCGCTCGTACCCACCTTACCTGACCTTGATACACAAGGCTAACTCCCTGGCACCGCTTGCTTTCGGGATTAAGCCACAGACTCAAAGCAAATGCCTGAGATATAACCTGAATATTCTTCCGCTTTAGGACTTGCTCAGTCAGAGTAACAATTATTGCCCTACCAGTTGTATCAGCAGCATGAAGTACGCGGGGACGAGAGTGCGCCGCTTCCAAAGTCATAGCTAGTTGGCTTCCTTTGCGGTCAAAGGCGACACCCATATCCACTAGAGAGGCGATGCAATCAGGTGCCTCCTCTACGAGAAACTTCACCGCTTCCAAGTCACACAACCCAGCACCAGCCAGCATCGTATCCTCAACGTGCAAAATTGGTGAGTCAGAGGGAGCGATCGCTGCTGCAATGCCACCTTGCGCCCAGTCGCTGGCAGAAAGGGGCAGGTTATCTTTGGTAATTAAGCCCACTTGATAAGATTCTGGTAGGCAAAGCGCTGCATAGAGTCCGGCTGCACCAGCACCTACCACTAGGACATCAAACTGGGTGGGGATATTTATTTCCGGTAAAGAATCGAAGTTTTTTGGATTCAACGAAAATTTCCTTGCTACTTCCACTAATGATAAATAACCCACTCCCCTAGAGGAGTGGGTTATTAAAACGGCTTACCTACTAACGTGGTTTTTAGTAGTAGCCGTTGTTATAGCGATCGCCACCTTCGACAAAGGTTTCGTCCACTTCCGTTACCGTGAAGTTATCCAGGTTAGCTTGCAGCCGTTCTTTTTGGCTTTCGCTTAGCCCAGCAATTTTCAGGACATCCTCCACATTCTTGTATGGAGCATTATCGACAACCTTCCTAGCCAATGTCGGGTACATTCCGGGATATTGCCGAAAAGCCCGCACGTTGGTATTGTTCAAATCGATTTTTTTACCGAATTCAGTGGCTAGTTTATCGTCCGCGCGATTCCGTAGCTTCTCTAGGGGAGCCTCAACTGCTGCCAATACCGATGAAGAGCGCAGTGTTACGCCCGTCAAATCGGCTGCATACGCATTTTGGGTCAGCCCCAGCCATCCCAGGCAGCTCACCAACAAAGCCAACACACTCACCAGACGAACCAATCGTTTCATAGTCTTCCATCCTCCTAACACAGCATCTTTGAGGATATTATCTCCTCTATTAGTTTAATTTTTGTTTTCTATTTTCTCATCTTATGGCAGCATGGGGATACTTGAGACTCCCAAACCATTAGCAGGCTTGTAGTCTAACCAAATCTTAATAAAGAGCTAAAATCCGATCGGAGAACCGGAGTTTTGTGGCAAGATAAAAGATTGTTCCTCAAGATAGTTAAGCGGATATGGCTCTTAGATTAGGCGACCAGGTTCCCGACTTCACTCAAGATTCTAGTGAAGGCAATATCAACTTTTACCAGTGGGCTGGCGATAGCTGGGTAGTGCTATTCTCCCACCCTGCCGATTTTACCCCCGTTTGTACCACTGAACTCGGTGAAGTCGCCCGCCTCAAGCCGGAATTTGACAAGCGCAACGTCAAGGCACTGGCTTTGAGCGTGGATGACGTAGAATCTCACAAAGGCTGGATTGGCGATATCGAAGAAACTCAGAATGTTGGTTTGAATTACCCAATCCTGGCAGATCCGGACAAGAAGGTTTCTGACCTTTACGACATGATCCACCCCAACGCTGCTAACACAGTAACGGTGCGTTCTGTGTTCATCATCGATCCGCAGAAAAAGCTGCGTCTCACCTTCACCTACCCCCCCAGCACCGGGCGCAATTTCGATGAAATTTTGCGGGTGATTGATTCTCTGCAACTGACCGACCATTACAGCGTCGCTACTCCTGCTAACTGGACAGAGGGAGGTGATTGTGTAATCGTCCCATCTCTGAAAGATCCAGAAGTGTTAAAAGAGAAATTCCCCAAAGGTTACACCGAAATCAAACCGTATCTGCGGATGACTCCTCAACCCGACAAGTAAGCCAAAAGTAAAAAGGTAAAATTTTGTAGGGTGGGCATTGCTCACCCTACTTTGTTAAAGGGTAGAGAAAAGTAAGCGATCGCACTACCATTGAAATCATCAATTCCATTAGAAAATAGACGCAGACGCCATGCTTTCATCCCCGTTAGTTGTAAGAATTCCGCCCTCAATGCAAATGACAGATGACGATTTTTTTGAGTTCTGTCAAGTTAATCGTGGCTTACGCATTGAAAGAAATAAATTTGGAGAATTGGTGATTATGCCTCCGACAGGCTCAGAGACAGGAAACAGAGAAGGTAATATATTTGGACAGCTATGGGTTTGGTCAGAACAAGATGGCACAGGTATAACTTTTAGTCCAAGTGCTGGATTTAAACTATCAACAGGGGCAGAACGTTCGCCTGATGCTTCGTGGATAAAACTAGAACGATGGAATACTTTATCGCCAGAACAACAACAGAGATTTGCCCCCATCTGTCCAGATTTTGTAGTTGAACTCAGATCCCCCAGTGACAACCTCAAGCCTTTGCAAGAAAAGATGTTGGAATATATGCAAGAGCCAGGAGTACAGTTAGGCTGGCTGATTGACCGGAAAAACCGCAAAGTTTATATTTATCGTCCGGGTGAAGAAGTGGAATGTCTAGATAATCCGACTACAGTTAGTGGCGATCGCGTATTACCTGGATTTGCCCTGAATATGAGTAAAATTTGGTAGAAGCCAAGATAGTACCGCAACGCTTACCTAATCTGGTTCTGGTAAACGAGCGATCGCGCTTTCCAATCAAGCGTCTATCCAAACACCTAATATAAGCCAAAATTTTTATAGAGAATAACTCAGGTAATTTCAGAATGGATATCAAAAATGGATTTGTCGATGCGGTTGGCAATACGCCGCTGATTCGGATAAACAGCTTTAGTGAAGAAACTGGGTGCGAAATCCTGGGAAAAGCAGACTTTCTCAATCCCGGCGGTTCCGTCAAAGACCGCGCCGCGCTTTACATCATCAAAGACGCTGAAGAAAAAGGCTTACTCAAACCCGGCGGTACAGTAGTTGAGGGAACCGCAGGAAACACAGGTATTGGACTAGCCCATATTTGCAACGCTAAAGGCTATAAATGCCTGATTTTCATCCCAGACACCCAATCTCAAGAAAAGATAGATGCCCTAAAAACACTCGGCGCAGAAGTCCGCACCGTTCCAGCCGTACCATACAAAGACCCCAACAACTATGTGAAACTCTCAGGCAGAATTGCGTCCGAAATGGAGAATGCTATCTGGGCGAATCAGTTTGATAATCTGGCAAATCGCCGCGCCCACTACGAAACCACGGGGCCAGAAATTTGGGAACAAACCAACGGTAAAATCGATGCTTGGGTGACATCGACGGGTACGGGCGGCACTTTCGCGGGTGTGTCGATGTTCCTGAAAGACCAAAATCCGGCGATTAAAACTATTTTGGCAGACCCAATGGGTAGTGGACTTTACAGTTATGTCAAGACGGGCGAAATCACAACTGAAGGAAGTTCTATCACCGAAGGTATTGGCAACAGTCGCGTGACGGCGAATATGGAAGGTGTCCCGGTTGATGATGCCATCCGCATTGATGACACTGAGGCTGTGCGAGTGGTTTACCAACTGCTGCGGAAAGATGGGCTGTTTATGGGCGGTTCTACGGGGATTAACGTCGCCGCCGCCGTAGCACTGGCTAAACAGATGGGGCCAGGACATACTATTGTTACGTTGCTTTGTGATGGTGGTTCGCGCTATCAGTCGCGGCTATTTAATCAGGAATGGCTGGCATCGAAGGGACTTTCACCGGATTAAATAAATTAACCCCCAACCCCTACCCGCATTTCAAGGGGCAGCGTGGTTTAATTTATTAAAAGAAAATTCTGTAACGTTGATTCTGGTTGGCGGTAGGGGCTTTTTGATTGCCATGCCCCTACAAAATATCGCAATTTTCGATATTTTCTAAGGGTTGTATGAAACCACCCTGCTTCCTGCTTTTCAAGGAGGCTAAGACAAGATTGTTTGATTTTTTACCATGTTAGCGATCGCAGATTGGGGCGGAGAATGCGAAACTTAACACCCATAAGCATTTATTGGGTTGAATGCAAGTGTTCCCAACGTTTAATGATTCCCACCAATAGGTAGATATCTAATTCACAAAACTTGAAACCACAGAGCCATCAATAACGTATAGCAATTAAGTCAACATTTGTATGGGCGTACAAAGTTACCCCCATACAAATGTTGATTAGCGTGGCTTGAAATTACAGATGTTTGAGGGCAATTCATCACCCACCGAAGTATTAGTTTGCCAGAACCGCAGTTGTCGCAAGTTGGGTGCGGTTAAGGTTTTGGCAGCTTTTCAGGCACTTCCAGTTCCTGGGGTTACTGTAACTGGTAGTCAATGTCTGGGACAATGCGGCAATGGGCCGATGGTGCTGGTGCTTCCGGAACAGGTTTGGTATAGCCGCGTCCATCCCGATGAAGTCCCGGCGGTAGTGGAACGACATCTGCGGGGTGGACGAGCGATCGCATCCATGATTTATCGGAAGGTTAAGCAGTAATCACACGTAATCGTGAGTTAGAAATGGCACATTAATAAGCTCACCTTGGCTTTCCCCGACCTGTACTTTCAGCCCTTCGCCACCAGCTTTGGTGCGGATATATGCCAATCCAAAGGAACCTTGTTCGGTTTCAGTGTAGCTGGTGAGTTTGCCGACTTTTTCCTCTCCCACGGTAATCGCACTCCCAGGTTCTGCGGGTGCGGTTAGTCGCACTCCCCAAAGGTGTTGCTTGACTCCTTTATAGGTATTTAAACGGGCAATTGTCTCTTGTCCGATGTAGCAGCCTTTCTCAAAAGAGATTGTCTGCCATAAGCCAGCTTCTAGGGGATTATAATCTTCGGTTAGTTCAAAGTCAGGCGCAGGTCGTCCTTGTTCGATTCGCAGATGTTCCCAGACGCGATCGCTCATCGGAACTGCCCCAGCTTCTACTATTTTCTCCCACAGCTTCTCGCGATTACCAGCACTTAGGATAAGAGTATATCCCGACGTTGCCAAACCGCTACCGACAGCAACCCGCACATCCTCAAACAATTGGTGCGAGGCATAAGGTTTCCCAATAATTGCACCAGCACCCAACTTTTCTATTAGGGCATCACTTCCTGGCCCAATCAGGCTGAAAGTAGCGGTATCTTCAGTTACATCCTTTAATTGCACCTTGTCAGAGAAAAAGATGTAGCGATCCATTAACTGGATCAATTGCTGGCGGCGAGAAGGTGAAACCAGCAGCAGCACAGAATCTTCAATCACATAAGCAGTGGTTAAGTCAATAGTTCTCGCCGTCGATGTTACAAAAACTGTATCGCAACCTTGTCCTGGCTGGAGTGACTGGAAGTTGTTGGTAGTCTGGTTGTGCAAAAATCGGATGCGGTCATCGTCAGAAACTTGAATGCGTCCCCAGTGAGAGCGATCGCATACAGCAACAGAGTCCCGCACCGCTTGGATAGCTGCTGCACTCTTGTCGTCAAAATTGCCGTCAATTGCAGATGTAGGCATGGTGATTGTTGCTAATAGTTTCAATTTTTTACCTAGGATTTCTGCTAGGTTCTTTGACTTGAAAATCTTATCAAATCAGGCTGATTGGCTTCAATATTGTACTCAATATGGAGCTAACATACAGTCAGTAAACTGCTTGTCAAAATACCAGACGACTATAGCAATTCAAGGGTTGGGTGCGATACATCTGTAAGGACATGGCATTGCCATGTCCCTACCAAGGTAGACCGGACGCCCGAACCCCGATATATTCCACAAACTGAGAAACGCTGTAAAGTCGCAACCGCATAAACCAAGTTCGCCTGTACGGACTGACAGCAAATTAAGGTTTTGTTTGTGAGCCAGCAAACTTTAATCCGTAGGAGAGTAGCTGCCATGCTAAAGTACGATCCGCTACAACTTCCATCAGAGGAAGAACTACCCTGTTCTGACGATACTCCTGTGGATAATGAACTGCAAAATTTAATCCCTAACTTATTAGGAGCGATTTTAGCTTTCATTTGGCAAGACCGCAGAAACTGGTTTTTTGCCGTTGATATGGGAATTTATCATACAACAGGAACCAATCCCAGAATCCCAATTGTTCCCGATGGCTTCCTCAGTTTAGGGGTAGAGCGGTTGAAGGGTGACAAGTTACGTTTGAGTTACATTGTCTGGAAAGAAAATAACGTTGTACCTGTTTGGGTATTAGAAATTGTCTCTCACACTTACGGGGGAGAGTACGGCAACAAAGCCGCCCAATATGCCCAACTAGGAGTGTTGTACTATGCAATCTACAACCCCGAATACAGCCAGCGCGATAGACACGACCTTTTGGAGGTGTATCGCCTAGTTGATGGAGCTTATGTTCGCCAACCGGGGGAACCGGTGTGGATGCCGGAGATTGGTTTAGGAATTGGGCGGGAACAAGGAACTTATTGGGGAATAACGCGAGAGTGGCTGTATTGGTATGACCAAGATGGGAGAAAGTACCCATCCCCAGAAGAAGCAAGACAAGTGGCTGAACAACAGGCACAGCAGGAGGCTCAAAGGCGACAGATAGCTGAACAACGTGCCGAGCAATTGGCAGCACAATTGAGGGCATTGGGGATTGAGCCGGATGAAGCTTGAAGAAGCGATCGCGTTTGGTGATGGGGATGCGATCGCGCTCTATCTACTATCAATAAATGATTATTGTTGAAATTGGGATAATAACCAAGCGCCAACCAAACTTTGATTTTCTTGACGACTGCGCTGTAAAGCTTCCACTAGCACCGAAATCGCTAATCCCGGCAACACTTGAGACTCTGTAATTCTTTGACTTCCCCCAGGTGATGTGATCGTAAAAGCAATTATTCTGATGTTCACAACATCCACCACCCAATATTCCGCCACTCCTAAATCTTCGTATAGCAGCCGTTTTTGCCCGATATCATCAGATAGTGAAGTATTAGCAATCTCAATTACTAAATCTGGCGCTGGATATTGGTTTAAGTTGATGATTGACGTTCCCCAAGGAATTACATTAGCATTATCACCAATATAGTAAGACACATCGGGTTGACTTTCTTGAACACCTGTTTTTCTATAGGTACAGTTATCCCGTCCATGTATAGGAATGCCTTTGAGGGTAGCAAACAGGTTAACGGCAAAGATAATAATAGTGTGATCGCTGGCGTGGTCAGAGCCGATAGGTGACATTTCTATCCTCAATTGTCCATTGTGGTAATAGCCTTTCGCTTTTTCTAGTTGGGGATCTTCAATCGCCTGGATATATTCATCCCAACTGGCTACAACCCAAGTATCTGTCGGTATTTTTGTTTGTAGTTTACTCATGGTTAAGGCATTTAGGGCGCGATCACTTCTTTAAATGTAGTGTAGTTTTTGGGATGGCGATCTCTCTTTTGTATATCTATTATATTGTGGCGTATAGAGCGTAATTACACCTTTTATCAGAATGAGTGACTGATTTTAATAGACATTATTATCTTTCCATAATAATTCTCCCAAAGTAATCCATAAACTCTTCCAGGACTTTCCTTGAACTGATACAAACCTGCCCTGCGTAGGGAAAAAGTTCATCTTCCTGAACAATTAAATAGCTATTTTTGTCACTTAAAGTCTCGATATTAAACTCTTGCTTGACTATTGAATACCATCTTTCTCCATCACTATCATAATCTCTTAGTGTAAAAGAGCCAGCAACTTCACCTTTTAAAAAATTTGGATATTGAACTTGCATAGATTTTAAAAATACGTCCTCTTTACTAGGTAAAACCCAAAAGCTTCCAAGAATAGGATATTCATCGTAATCATCCCAGTAGAAAACATAATCACTGAGTGTCAAAATCTCTGATCTCAAAAATTGTTGATGAATAGAAATAGATAAGTAGGTTGGTTGTTGGGCTAATATAAGTTGATAGTGTTTAGATACTTCTCCATTATTCCAGAGTCGATATCCTATATATTCGGATGTCCTGTTCACTCTAAACTTCTTGTTGAAACCCAGATGTTCTAGCATACTGGTAGCTAACGACATTAGATCCTTCCCTGTTTCACTCTCCTTCAGGCTAGACGAAATCGAGTGGGGTATAGGGTCTGGCTTTGCCTGTTCTCTTTCATAACTAACCTCCTGCGTAGCAACAAGAGGACAATCATTTACCCACTCAGGCTTGTACTTGGTGAACAGAGCAACTAAATCACCGCGTTTCGACCGTCGATCGCCTTCAAATTCACTTTTGATGCCGAAGGCGGCATAAAGTTTTTCGATGTGCTTGCGTACAGTTCCTTGATGGATACCCAGAGACTTAGCAATTTCGGCATCTGTACACTTAGCTAACACCATTCGCAATACCTCGACTGTACGAGGTTTCCGCGGCTCTAGCTTTTCCAGTGTTTCTTTGAACTGCTGACGATTCATATCTTTCAAAATATCGCAGTTATTTTATTATCTGCGTACTCTGCGTACTCTGCGTACTGAAATTAGGATAACAGATGCCCATTGTCGTGTGTATCTGCGTTCTGAGCATGATATTCACAGAAGCATTTGAGTAAAGAAATGAAAATTCCAGAAAGTCAGCCCAGATTCCACCAGTTAGAAATACCAGGTATGGAAGAATTTCTTGCCAATCTGGAAACGCAGTCGAAAACTACCAAGGTGAATTCAAAACCCATGTCTGAAATTTCGCCTAACAATACAGAAATTCAAAGTACATTCCATCAGTTAGAAATACCTGGGATGGAAGAATTTCTCTCTAAGCTGAAAACACAGCGAAAAATGGCTGACTTGAGCGAATATGGCAACGCGGTCGCAATTAGCATGAATAATCTGCCTAACGATACTGCTGCTTGAAGAAAAAGCGATCGCGCTATCTTTCCTCCTCTTAGCCCGCGTAGGTGAGCTTTGTTTGTGGAGCATCTAGCCTTCAGCCTGCGGGCTTTAGAAATTTTCAACTACCAGGCAAATTCACAAATATTTCTTCCACTAGATGCTTAGCTTTAGCGTCCAAAAGATTCCAGTCTACATCACCAGTGTCTTCTTCAATTAAGCTGGTATCAATCTCTACTTCTGCATTTTCTTGGTGGGTCGCTTGATTATAATTGCGAAAACAAACTTGATAGCACAGTTCCCACAAATCAACGCTAACTTCGCGGTCTTGTTGCTGCAAACAAAGCAGATAACCAGGATAGGGATTTGGGATATCAGCTAAAGCATTTTCAATTACAGACGCTTCTTCTGGTGAGGCGGTGGCGAGTTGTTGCTGCAAAGCAGTAAAGGCAGCTTTAGTTTCTTCTGATGTCCCCCCAGACCAAATTAGCACTTCTTTGTAAGTTCCTTTCCAGGTTGATTGATCTAAGTGTTTGCGGATGTGGTCAATGATGCGGATGAAGGCTGGCTGCATCAAGATTTCGGCTTGCCCCCAACTGGTAATATCTGTGAATTTTGGTTGCATTATTTTATGAAAGATTAAAAAAGTTGGATAAAAGATTGTTCAAGATTCAGGCTGTTAAGGTGACGAGGTTGGGACTTCTCGCCGGACATCTTTGACTTGACTAACTTGAAAAATTAATGTAAAAGGTTGACCCATTTTTTGCTCGACAAACTCTTCCAGTAGCAGCACTTGTCTGGGTGTTAAAACTTCCTGAGCGCGAACTGTGAGATAAACTTCTGGTGGGTTAGTTAACCAGTTGGACTCAGTTTTAATTAAATCCACTCGCTGAAATGTAATGGTTTCCTTAAGCAGTGCTTGTTTTAAACTTACTTCTAGTCGGGCTTGTCTGATTAATTCTACTAAACTGATACCTAATGGAACTAGGAGAATTGCTGTAAAAACGAGAGTCCAAGTTAGGGCTTTACGGGCGCGATTTAAAGGGGTGTAGCCTGACACTAAAAATGTCAGCATACAAGCTAGGGTAATGCCCAACAAATTTGTCATGTACAGCAGTGCTGCACCGAAACTCAGCGACCAATTAGCTTGGGAAAGACCTAAGCCAATGACGCAAACGGGGGGCATAAGTGCGACTGCGATCGCAGTCCCAGCTAAAGTACCAGAAATTTTTGGCTGAACTTTGGCAAAGCCGCTGATTCCCCCAGCAGATACGGCAATTCCTAAGTCTAGCAGAGTCGGTTTAGAGCGAGATAGCACTTCGCTGCCAAATTCTGGCAATCCGACAAAGGAACCGAGAAGAAATGCTAAAAAAATCGCTAAAACTGTACCCACAATTACTGATTTTAACCCTTGGCGAAACAGCAGAATATCGCCTTCTAATGCGCCAAAAGCTAAGCCGCGAATGGGTAACATTAACGGAGCGATAATCATTGCCCCAATAATTACCGCCGCACTGTTGGTCAGGAGTCCGAAAGTAGCGATCGCGCAAGACCCAACAATCAATACCATATAGTTCAGGTCTATTATGGATTCTTCCAATAGGCCTTCTCGCAGCTGAGTTATATTTCGCTGTGCCGATTTTCTTAATCTCTGATATTTCAGCCAATCCTGTTGAATGTTTCTTAACAAATTGAAACCACTCCCATAGAATTTTACTCAAAGACGAGGTTAAGCCAATGCTTGTATAGTTAGTAAACTTCTCCCTAAATTGGTGTATATCCGCAGGCAAAGGTCTAAATCCTATGACACCCAAAGCGCGCCAAAAGTGCGATGGTATTGAAATGAAATACCATAATCACCATCCATCGGTAAAATGTAACTACTTCTCAGGGTAGAAATGAGCAGTGAGGTAATTGATAATAGGTAACTGGTAATTGGTAGTAGCAATTACCCATTACCGATTCCCGATTCCCCATTTCCCTTTCCCCATTCCCTGCTAAATTGGCAATGGCACTGCATAGCCTGTCTGAATTTCATGCTTAAGAAAAATAAACGTCCCCTAATTCTGGCTTTGGGAACTGGTGCGTTGCTACTGGGCGGCGCATTGGCTTACTGGCTGCTGGTGCAGCAAAATATTTTACGGGGTAATGTCCCAGAAGGTGCCAAGTTAGTTCCTCAGGATGCGCTCTTTGCCGTGTCAGTTTCTACTGATGAAAAGCAATGGCAGCAACTGCGGGAGTATGGCACTCCGCAAAGCCAAGCTGCCTTTGCCAAACAGCTGCAACAGCTGGAAAAAAATCTCCTGACTGCCAACGGCTACAACTATCAGCAAGATATTAAGCCTTGGGTGGGTAAAGAAGTCACGATCGCTTTTTTGCCACCGGAAACACCGCAATCCCCGAATGCGATTCCCGTTGGTCAACAATCGGTGGTGATGGTGCTGCCAATTAACGATCCCTTGCAAGCAAAGCAAGTGTTGGAAAGAGCCAGACCGCAAACGGCGAACAAGTTCGTTGAACGCGATTACAAGGGCATTAAGATTAGAGAAACGCCGAGCGGTGCGGCACAGAAGTTTTCCACAACGCTGCTAGAACGTTCTTTGGTTGTCAGCACCGATCCTAAAGGGACGGAGCGCATAATCGATACCTACAAAGGTGCAGCATCTTTGGGGACTACTCCAGGTTACTCGGAGGCGTTGGGTAGGATTAGAGCCACAGATCCGTTTGCGCGATTATATTTCAATGTGCCAGTTGCTACTGCTGTAGCCGCAGCAAATTCGGCGCGATCGCTTCCTTCCCAAAACCTCGCTTCTTTGCAAGAAAAGCAGGGTTTAGCAACATCGGTGATGTTGCAACCAGAGGGAATTCTTTTTAAAGGGGTTTCTTGGCTGAAGCCAAACAGCGAAAACAAGTATGCTGTTGAAAACAATGCCAAAATTATGTCCCGCCGCTTGCCAGAAAACACGCTGATGATGACTTCTGGCGGCAATTTAGAGCGGTTATGGCAAGATTACGTCAAGGGCGCTCAATCAAATCCGATTATCCCGATCAATCCAGAAGCCCTGAAAGCTGGGATAAAGTCTCAACTTGGTCTAGATTTAGAGCAAGATTTGCTGCCTTGGATGCGAGGCGAGTTTAGCTTGGCTTTAATTCCCGCACCTAAAGGAGTTCCCTCAAATTTAGGTGCTGGGGTGGTATTTATGGTGCAAGCAAGCGATCGCTCTCGTGCCGAAAAATCCCTCCAGCAAATAGATCAGGTGATGGCAAACCAATACCAATTCCAGGTGCAACAGGGAAGCTTGAATAATCAACCAGTCGTCAACTGGACATCGCAGTTGGGTGGTTTAGCCGCAACTCACGGCTGGTTAGATGGAAATGTTGCCTTCCTCTCCTTGGGCGCACCTATTGCTACTACCATCGTCCCGCAACCACAAGCAACTCTCTCCGACAGTGAGTTATTTAAACAGGGGATGCCAACAGAACTTAATGGCAAAAATGGTAGCTTCTTCATCGATGTTGACCGCACGATTAATACTGGAAATCTGGCACTGCCGCAATTTTCACCCGATCAAAAGATATTTACAAATGCGATTCGCTCCATTGGGGTAACAGCTGGAATTAGTAGCGATCGCTCTAGCCGTTTTGACATCTTTGTGCGGACGAAAAAAATCGGGGAACCCACTAATTCTGGAAAACCTAGTATTTCTCCTACTCCCCAAAGTAGCCCCCAAGCATCTCCCACCGCTTCGCCCTAATTTTAGGAAGCTGCACATCTTTATTGTTTTTTGTCAGTGGTCAGTTGCCACGAAAAACTGACCGCTGACTACTGACAATAGCCAAACAAGGAGTTTAAATTTATAAGAGCGATCGCTAATTTATTTTTTGGCAGTAACACTGTAATGCCAGGTCATAACAAGTATTGCTATTTTTATAAAACTCAACTTGGCTGGGCTTATTTGTCACTTCTGAGTTTCCCAAAGCACTGCACAGCCACCAATCACCAGTAAGATTGAGACGTTTTGCCCATTCAGCGATTAACGGTTGAGCTTTTGTATGCCATTCGCTGCTTGGTGAAATTCTGCCAACTTTGACAAGTGCTTCTTTATAATTATTAGATGCTGCTAACTGGTTCGCCCACTCAAATCGACACTCTTGAGTTAGTGCATTAGCATCGGCGTAATAGTTTGAATTACTAAGTGCTGTTTTGGCTTGTACAATGCACTCCTCAAATTTTCCCCCAGCTTTAAGATTTTCAACTTCTGCCAAAATAGTTTTTGCTTGAGAAGTTTGTAAAGGACTTGACGGACTTTGCATTTCAATTAAATTCGTCTCTTGGCTTTGTTCAGCTTGTATTTCAGTGTAAGCGTAAACGCTCATCCCACCAAGAAGAGCAATACCAAGACCTATTTCAAATATCAGGCCAGCTTTGTTGTAGGATGACATAAAATTTCGCACAATAGCCTTGTGCAGAGATATTGTAAGGGATAGGCTACTGGCTGGAGAATGTTTAATACATCCTGCTATCAGGTGAATTTGCAATACACCCACACTGTACAAGGGTAGAGACTGAAGTCACCCAGGCATTTTGACTTTAACAATAATCACCCAATCGGGTGAATCGATAGAACGAAGTGCGATCGCTTCACAACATCGTATCGTAATATTTACCATGCGATGGATGGAGGTTGCCAATGTTTAAAAGACTTCTCCAAGCCGCCGCGATCACCTTGTCTCTCAACGTAATTGCGGCACTTAACCAACCTACTATAAACCTGACGACTTATCAATTGCCGTCCGGGAGAACTTCAAAGCCAATAGCGAGTTTGCTGGATCAATTTCTCAAAAACTGAGACTTAATTAATCAAGGAATCGCTAAATGACACCACAATTTAAAGATTTAGAGGCGTTAGCTCAACAAGAAATTGAGCTAATGCCCACATTAGCACTTGCTTTGCGATCGCGCCAATATCAGGATGCACCTCTAGAAGAAATCTTTGATTTACTCGAAAGTGTTACAGAATCCTTTGCAGCGATCGCTCACACGCTTCCTATACAGATGCAATACAGCGCGCGAAAAGAAATTGAGTTTTTTGTTTCTTTGTACCTACAGCGGTTTCATGATGCACTTTACCAAAAAAAATGCTATCGTGCAAAGGCAAAAGTCATTAGTCGTTAGCTAGTGACAATATAGCAATCTTAAAGAGGTTGTAACCCGTAGTAAAGGCTGGCCAACCTGTCGCTTTCATGACGAGTGCGGCTTAGCCAAGTGGAGTTTAAATATGAAAAAAAGTTTAATTGCATTTTTCTTACTAATATTGGGTTCTGCTTCTGTTGCTTATTACTTTTGGAGTCAGGCAACAAAGCTCCCAGATTGGTACGTTTCTAAGGGAGTAAGTAGTGATAAATTAATTAACCTATCTAATGAAGTAGAAGTACAAGCAGTAAAAACTAAACTACAAGAAAAGATTGATACCAAAATAGAAGACAGCATTAATGCTCGTCAAGAAGCCAGCCCTAAATTAACCAGGGGTGATGGGGATAAAGTTAATACTGATGCACCGAAAAATCCTCAAGTCCAAGAAAATAGTAAAACTATACAAATAGACTTAAGCGAAAAGGATTTTAACGAGTTGGTGGTTTCATCGGTAGCAGAAAATACACCAAATAGTAAAGTATTAGAAACAGCTAAAGGTTTTAATACAACCATAAAAGATGGAAATCTAGAGAGTGGAGCGGTAATAAATGTTTCCGAGATTCCCAATGACAGACTAGAGCAAAGGGAAAAAGTTTTTGTAGAAAAGATAACTAAAACTTTCCCTTTTTTAGAAAATCAAGATGTTTATATTGGCATAGAGGGTAAGCCTAAAGTAGAAAATGGGCAGTTAAAATTTGAGGAAGATACAAGGATAAAGCTGGGAAACTTGAGCTTGACGATATCAGAACTTTCCCAAAGGCTGGGGATTCCTGAAGATAAAATAAAAGAAAGACTAAAGTTGGAATTGGAACTTGGGAAATTAAAAATAAGCGATATAGAATTTAATGATGATAACGCTTTGATAAAAGGCTCAGTGAATTGATGCGATCGCGAGTAGCCGCGTATACCACCAAAGACAATCGAACAGGATACGACGCAAGATGGAGCGATCGCTTGATGCCTCACGCTAAACTGCTAAAGGTGAAAACCGTTGTCAGACCGAGTGCTGCAATTAGCGTTTATGAGCAATCGCCTAGCCCAAGAATCGAGCCTCTATCTCCGAAAACACGCTGAAAATCCCATAGACTGGTGGCCTTGGAGTCAAGAAGCCTTAGAAAAGGCAAAGGCTGAGAATAAGCCGATTTTGCTCTCGATTGGTTACTCCAGCTGCCACTGGTGTACGGTGATGGAAGGAGAGGCGTTTTCCGATAACGCGATCGCGCAGTATATAAATGCCAATTTTATCCCGATTAAAGTAGACCGGGAAGAACGTCCTGACATTGATAGTATTTATATGCAGGCGTTGCAGATGATGAGTGGTCAAGGCGGTTGGCCTTTGAATATCTTTCTGTCGCCTGATGATTTAGTGCCTTTTTATGGCGGTACATATTTCCCCGTAGAACCGCGCTATGGACGACCGGGATTTTTGCAAGTGTTGCAAGCGCTTCGCCGCCACTACGACACCGAAACCGAAAAAATGCGAAGTCTCAAAGAAGAACTTCTCGGTTATATGCAGCAAGCAGCTGTATTGCAAACAGGAGTAGAGACACAGGGGTTGGATAAAAATTTGTTGCGCCGAGGTTTGGAAACTAGCGCCGGGATAATAGATAGCGACGGACAAGGTGCGAGTTTTCCGATGATACCCTACACGGAGTTGGCGCTGCGGGGTGTCCGATTTAATTTTGAATCCAAATCAGATCCGAAGCAAGCTTGCAGCAAGCGAGGATTAGATTTAGCACTGGGGGGAATTTACGACCATGTAGGCGGCGGCTTTCACCGTTACACAGTCGATCCTACTTGGACGGTGCCGCACTTTGAAAAAATGCTTTACGACAATGGGCAAATTGTCGAGTATTTGGCGAATCTTTGGAGTGCTGGGTTAAAGGAAGCAGCATTTGAGAGAGCGATCGCGCACACAGTAAAATGGCTGAAACGCGAAATGACTGCACCCGAAGGTTATTTCTACGCTGCTCAGGATGCGGATAATTTTACCACTCCAGAAGAGGCAGAACCCGAAGAAGGAGCGTTTTACATTTGGAGTTACCCGGAAATAGCTCAGTTGCTAACTCCCCAAGAGTTTGCAGAAATTCAAGAACAGTTTACAGTGACACCAGGAGGCAACTTTGAAGGCAAAATTGTATTGCAGCGCCGTCATCCAGGGGAACTGACCAAAACACTAGAAGCAGGTTTAGACAAGCTGTTTGAAGCTCGTTATGGTGCTAAGGCAGGATTGGAAACTTTTCCTCCAGCCCGCAACAACCAAGAGGCGAAAACTGGAAATTGGCCGGGTCGGATTCCACCTGTCACCGATACTAAAATGATTGTGGCATGGAATAGCCTGATGATTTCGGGTTTAGCCAGAGCTTACGGAGTATTCAGCAAAGAAGAGTATTTGTCTCTCGCGGGCGGCGCTGCCAATTTCATCTTAGATCGCCAATTTGTTGACGGACGCTTCCACCGCCTCAACTACGACGGCTGTCCATCCGTATTGGCGCAGTCGGAAGATTACGCCCTGTTTATCAAAGCGCTGCTAGATTTGCACCAAGTGACTCAAGCTCGTTTTTGGATGGAGAAAGCGACACAGTTGCAAGAAGAGTTTGACGAATTTCTTTGGAGTGTGGAACTGGGTGGATATTATAACACAGCAAAGGATGCCAGTAGCGATCTAATCGTGCGAGAACGCAGCTATGTGGATAATGCTACACCAGCGCCGAACGGGATAGCGATCGCCAACTTAGTGCGTCTAGCTATGCTCACGGAAAATCTGGAATATCTCGATCGGGCAGAGAAAACATTACAAGCGTTTAGCAGCATCATGGAGCGATCGCCGCAAGCGTGTCCCGGTTTGTTTACCGGGCTGGATTGGTATCTTCACTGTACGCTGCTTCGCACCACAGTCAACCAACTTGCCAGCGCGATCGCTCAATACCTCCCCACAACTGTATGCAATGCAGAGGTGATGCCATCAGAGGCGGTGGGATTAGTTTGTCAAGGGCTAACTTGTCTGCAACCCGCCCAAACCCAAGATCAGATGTGGGAGCAACTTTTGCAAAGCCAAACTAGGGGGTAGGGGCTGGGGACTAGGGGCTGGGGGCTGGGGACTAGGGACTAGGGACTAGGAACTAGGAACTGGCTAAGATTCTTCCCAATCCCCAATCCCCAATCCCCAATCCCCAATCCCCAATCCCCAATCCCCAATCCCCAATCCCCAATCCCCAATCCCCAATTCCCTCACTTTTCCACTGAAGGTGGAATTTGTTCGATACTAATCAGCGCCTCCATGACTGATTTAACCACTGGCGCCGCCACAGTGGAACCATAGGCATTTTCCCCTTTCGGTTCATCCACTACAGCTAAAACCACATAGCGGGGAGAATCTATAGGCAAGATACCCACAAAGCTTGTAATTCTGGCACTAGAGTATCCTCCTGTGGAACTGGCTTTTTGGGCAGTTCCCGTTTTACCACCAATCCGATAACCTGGAATCTGAGCTGCTTTCCCCGTTCCCTTGGCCACTACAGCTTCCATCATTTCTAACACCGTCTGGGTAGTCTTCGGGGAAAAGAGGGGGCGCGGTGTTGGTTGATTTGGTTGCCAAAACACCTGCCCTTGAGTATCAAATAACCCCCGGACTAGATGGGGCGTTATCAGTTTGCCACCATTGGCCAGAGAAGCGTGCATTTGTGCGAGATGGATAGGCGTTAGAGAGAATCCCTGACCAAACGAGGTTGTAGCTGGTTCAATCCGAGATGAGGTAAACTGCTCAGAGCTTTTCATCTGCCCTGGTGCTTCAAAAGGCAGGTCAATGCCCGCTGTTTGCCCCAGCCCCAGGCGTTCCAGCCAGCCGTAGTAGACGCTTGGCTTCATTTGTTGCATGATTTGTACCATGCCAATGTTGCTGGAGTATTGCAGAATCTCAGAAATTGTGAGTCTCCCGTGACGGCCAGGTTCAGCGTTTTTGATCTGCCAGCCAGCTACCTGAATATTACCGCCGTCATAGAATGTAGTTTCTGGTGTAATTGCTCCAGCTTCCAGAGCGATCGCTACATTCAACGGTTTAAACGTCGAACCCGGCTCATAAAGGTCAGCCAGCGCCCAGTTCTTAAACAAACCCACGTCAGAATTAAAATACTCATTCGGGTCATAGGTCGGCTCTGCCACCAGCGCCAGCAAAGCACCATCCCGCGCATCCATAACGATAACCGTACCACGTTTAGCTCTAAACAACTCTATCTGTTGCTTCAAGGCAGATCGCGCCGCCCGTTGCAAACGAGAGTCAATCGTCAGCTGTAGTCGCAGGTCATCAAAGTGGAGCAATCCTTCTGGCAAATGGTCAGGCATTAACGTGCCATTCCCCGCGCGGCTTAGTCGCACGGTGCGAACAGCACGCACCAGTAAATTTTCCTGACTATATTCCACACCCGCCTGTCCGCGATGGTCAACATCGACATAGCCCACCACGTCTGCTGCTAAATCCTTCTGAGGATAGAGGCGGGCGTAATTTTGAATCAGTTCAAGTCCATCGTTTCGCAGTTGGGCGATGTTGTCAGCCTGTTCTTCGCTTAGAGAGTAGGCAACCCGAATCCCACTATCGCGCTGGTTAAACATAGTAACCAGCGCGTCGGCAGAAATTCCCAAAGTCCCACTTAGCTTGGAAGCGATCGCAGATTTTGATTGTTTGAACAGCTTTGGATGGGCAAACAGTGTATAAGCAGGGCGGTCTGTTGCTAAAACGTTGCCATTGCGATCCACAATCGCGCGGCGCGGCACAAACGGACGCAGATATACCATTTGCTGCTGTCGCGCTTTTGCAAGCAGTGTTGGTGCCTTGACAATTTGCAGCCGATACACATTCAGTGCCAGCCCTAACCCACTTGCGAACAGCACTCCCCAAACGAGTAGCAGCCGGAAGGATGAAGGATTAGACAGCAAGGCAAAAAAAGGAATTATGCCGCTTGTTTGTTTCTCTTCTTGCGGACTTTTGCCACCTATTAGAGACGCGAGATTGCGCGTCTCTACATTATTTGATGCCTGATGATTTTTTCTGGCACGAGTACCTTCTAGGGGCAGTTTTTTGGCTGATGGCATCCTACTAGCTTTGTGATTCAGCAGGTTCGTAGTTTTGCCATTTCCGGAGACTTTCTGCGTAGATGTCCTACGACTTCTAGATCCTGAATTCTCCATGCCTCTAGTAGCCCATTGGCATTGTTGGTGCTGGTTCTGGGTTAGCAGTCGCTGCTGGTGTGGGCAGTGACTGGCGCTGCGGTGCAGGCGCTAAAAAGATGGTGTTGGCGGGATTAGGAGAAACCAAGCCAGTTCCCGGACGCTCAGCTTCTTGAGCCAACTTATCTTTCAAGACTTCATTCGCCGCCGTCATCTGTCGCTCATTGCGTTGCAAGGTTTCCAGATGCTTGTACTGCCGGCTCCACATCTGCTGAGTATAGACTGTCCAAGCATAAACTCCCAGCGTAGCGGCAATCAAGCCGAAGCACAATATGTCTGAGACGCGCTGCACATAGGCAAGCGATCGCAGCCAACCTGGTGATTGAGCTTGAAATGCTGGCTTTTGGGTTCTTCTGCTACTGGTTCTAGACGGTACGCCGCCTTTGGGTTGCCGCGAGGAGATATCTGGTTTTCTTTTCCCAAGGCGGCGGTCTGAAGCAACGGATTGAGGGACAGCAGACATAAGCAGTTTTTAGTTGTGGGTTATCAGTTGTTAGTTGTCGGTTGTTTTTCCTTGCCACTAACTACTGACACCATTTTGTTTTACTTTGGTAACGCTTTGAATTATTGAAACTTCTACAGCTTAGAGTTTCAAATCCAAAATCCAAAATCCAAAATGGTATGACCACTGACAAAGGACAAAACACCAACGACTTTAAACCATAGACACAAAGGCTGTCTATTGTCCACATTTTAGAGTCGCTAGTCTGTTTTCGTACAATTTGTCAATTCTTGCCCAATGGTGTCTTCCTAATCTCCATCGCTAATTTCATCGTGGTGTCTTCCCAGTTCCCAGTCCCCAATTCCCGATCCCCAATCTCTCCTTTACTTGGTGCCAACGGTTTGGGTTGCTGGAGAGGAATTTCTATAATAAACTCTGCACCTTGACCGGGTTGGGAGTGACAGTGTAAGTTGCCTTGGTGTTGGGAGACGATGGTTTGATAACTTACGGTTAAGCCCAATCCCCTACCCTGACCAACATCTTTGGTAGTAAAGAAGGGGTCGAAGATTTTCGGCTGAATTTCTTGGGCAATTCCAGGGCCATTGTCTGCGATCGCAATCCTCACAAAATCTTCCCCCGTTTCCCCATCACTCACCAGCTCTGTACGCAACTTGATAATTTTTTCTTTAGATGACCACCTGCTGATCGCTTCTATAGCGTTCATCAAGATACTCATAAACACCTGATTGAGTGGCTTTGGGTAACACTCCACGGGGGGTAAGTCGCCATAATGCCGCACCACCTCAATTTCATCGCCCAGGTAAGTGTACAGAATTGAGAGGGTACTTTCTAACGCCTCGTGGATATCTATCGATTTTTGGGACGCTTGATTGAGGCGAGAAAAGTGCTGCAATGAGTTAACAATCTCGCGAATCCGCTCAGCACCTACCTGCATCGATTTTAAAATCTTGGGTAAATCTCTGAGTAAAAAATCTAGCTCCACTTGCTCAGTCAGCTTTTGTAATTCCGCATTTCGGTTCGGATACTGAGTTTGATAGCCCTGCACTAACCGGATCAGGTCATGGATATAATTTTCTACATAAGGAATATTGCCGTAGATAAAGTTCACTGGATTATTAATTTCGTGAGCAACCCCAGCTACCATCCGCCCCAAACTTGACATTTTTTCACTCTGAATCAGCTGAGATTGCGTTAGCCGAAGTTCTAAGAGCGTTTGGGAGAGTTGCTCGGCTTGCTGGGCGCTCGTGTGTGCCTGCTGCTGAGTTTGGGCATACAGATTCGCCTGTTGAATAGAAATCGCCAACTGATCGGCAACTGCTTGGGCTAGTTTCTGGTCATTTTTCGACCAATACCGGATTTCGGAACACTGATTGAGATAAAGAATTGCGTGCAGCGTTCCGTTAGCCTGAACTGGTACCACTAGAGAAGATTTTATCTGAGCTTTTTGGTACTCAAGGTTGGCGTCCCCAACTCGTCCATCTCGCGTAATGTCGGAAATGCTCACCTGTTGACGATGCTGGATCACCCACTGGGTGATTGGGCCGTGAGTATCAAAGTCATCAATTGTCGGGGGAAAAGGCTCCCTACACACTTCATAAAGGTGTTTCCGTCTGAAGGCAGCAGAAGAGGGTTGGGGGTGTTGTAGGTGATTCTCCCGCTCAAATACACGTATACTTTCCTGTTCATGATTTTCCACCAGATGAATTAGACACCGATCTGCTGATAATGCTTGCATCAGCTCTCGCGTCGCTTCGGTGAGAATGGTTTCTATGTCAAAACTTTGGCGGGTAAGACTGGTAATCTGATTCACCAGTTGCTCTCTTTGAGCTTGTTTCTGGGTTTGCTCGTAAAGCTGAGCTTGACGGATGGCAATCTCTAGCTGCTGGGCGATCGCTTGCAGAAACTCGATTTCGGAGCTTGACCAAATGCGGGGTTGCTCTGAAATACAGGCAATAAAGCCTATCGAGCCTTCTGACTGTTTTAAGGGAACCAATAAGTTACCGATCGCACCCTGGAATATAGGTAATTGTGGCGATCGTTGGTCTTTCTTTATCTGCTGTTGGATCAGCCGCAGCTGGGAAAGCCATCGGCTAACTATACCCACCACGCCTGGATTAGAAACTGCTGTTTTGCTGTTGATGATTAATTTGCCAGTAGCGATCGCGGGCGCGATCGCTCCAAACTTTTCTAGCGGATAGTATCCCAGTTGAGCATTTTTTTGATTGTGGCGCGATCGCTCTACTACCACTTGCACCCGCTGCGTATCCTCGAAATACCACAAAAAACAACACCTATCCAGGTTTAGCAATGTGGCAATTTCGTCCACCGCCGTTTGCAGAACTACTCTCAATTCCAATGAGTTCCGAATCCGGTCAACGATTTTCTGTAGTAGTGTCCAATGTTTTTGAGGATATGGCATCCAGGCTGCTAGTAATTTGCTTTTTTTAGCAAAAATAGGGAACACAAAGCTTTCCTTGAACAATTCGGGCGCTTGTGGGCTAGTTAAATTTTTATGCAGTGGTTACAAGTCCTTTTGTCAAGTTATTTGGCCCCGTGAAGCTTTGTCAGCATAACGGATCTTTTCCTCCTTAAGTTGTATTCAGATTAACTAATACTCAACTTCAATAGAAGTTTCTTTCCAATTTACAGGTTTTTTTGTTACTTAAAGCTTAAAAAAACTGCATCACTCTTTAGTTATGGATTTTACACTAAAAATAGTATAGACAGAAATTACCGCTCATGCTAGAATTTGTGTGTTTATTTTGGATTTTCCAAAAATCCCAAAACCCTAAGCAAATTCGCTGTCTGACGAATAAAAGCAAATCCGCAAAGGCGGCGATAAACCGTCAATACCTAAGACAGCTTAGGAAAGGTGAGGCACGCGGAAATCGTCGGGACTCACTCGAAACGGAAACATCACTTCTAGCCGATTGAGCAAATTGAAGTTCAAAATCCAGAAATCCTCCTTTGTAGGGACAGGAGTTTCAAGCAAAAAATACAATATTGTGATTAAATAGCAAACGATTCCTTCAGTAGCAATCCATAAAAGAGGAGTGTATGAACAAAAAGATACTTAGTTTGGTTTTGGTACTCGGCTTGGCTGCCACCTTGGGAGCTTGTGACCAAACCGGAGGAGGCGGAGATGGAGCTAGTCCTTCACCCACCGTATCACCCACCGCATCACCTACAACATCTCCTTAGTAATTAAGCTGGGTCTCGCTTCTCACCCCTTGAATGAAGTTCATACCGCCGAAAGGGTATGACTTTCTCTACTTAGTTGGTTATCCGTAGTCTGAATCTCAGGTTGGTAATCGTTCCTAAGATATTAAGTTAGGCATGTACTACCACCTGGGTATCAGATTTTTGATTCCCAGCAAATACAAGTTCTATCTCTGATGTAGGCGCAGCTGAATTTTGGGTAATGGCTGACAAGATTTATATGATATTGCGGTAAGCAGCTTTTGGCGCTAAGGGCTACTACTGCAATTAAACAGTTTTGACTATTGTCGAAAACGAGACTGGAACTGGGATTTAAATAAATTCCCTATCGAGTGAGAATTTAACCCCAGGGCTAGATATTTTCTCAAGCTAAAACCACTCACCAGGCAGAGGAGAGTTCCGGTGCTTTTGGCAAAAATGGGAACCGGAAGCGATCGCACACTCATCGCCGATTTAAAAATTTTTAGACAGCCATCGTTCTAAACCAGCGCTTTCTTTGCCAGATTCCCAGCTACCAACCGAAGCATTGATGCTGGAATGGTTTGATGAAAGCATAGGCTCCCCACTCGCCTTGGAGAATAGCTGCCCTGGTTAGCCCTTTAGCACTGATTCCCAATTATCGGGAAGAATACCCTTGGTTGTTTGAGCGCATCAAGCAGATTCAACAAATCTGTAACGAACCGCTACCCCTAGGACTTCTGAAGGATGAACGATGAATTAAAAAAAACAAGTTTTTGCCTTTTGCAGCCTTCCACCCCCTCCAACTGGTTCGCCAGCAGGGGAGAGATAAGGAAAAACTTTTATTGCTGGGGGTTAGGCGGGATTGCCTTTTGTTTTTTACCTTTTACCTTTTGCCTTCCTGCGTGGGCATTACCGCCGCCGGAGGAAGTGCCAGAAGAAGTATTGCGGACGGAGATTATTACCGAAGCGCGATCGCCAATCGATGGCAAACCGATCACAGCAGCTGAATACGCCCAGCTGCAAGCCGAGTTGCAAACCATTACCCCAGCGGCATCCCCACTCAATCCTCAACTGCGAGAATTAGTTTTTCTGCTGAGAGTGCGGCAACTGCTGCGGAGAATTGGCGTTCCCATCAAATAGCATTTTTTCACTCCCAGCAAGACATCTCAGACTATTGCGATTGATTCCCCGCCAATAATTTTTTACCTTTGCGCCTTTCTCCTGCGGATACTGGTGCCATAATTTGCTATTGTCCCTTAGCAGGATGCAAAATATACAAACATAAAAAAATGTATATAAATATAAAGCACTCTTACATAGAGCGCCTGTAGATGCTTAGAAGCGAAACGACTTTAAGCGAGAGTGCCAGCTACCCTGATGGGTAGTGCAAGCTTCTCATTGAGCAAATCGTCTCAATTCAGTCAAGACCTTTAGGATAAGTAGGTTTATGTCCATGACCATTGCCCCCGAACAGATAGAGCGGATTGTTTGGAATCAACATCAAGACCCATTTGAAATCCTGGGTGCCCATCCCAGTACGCAAGATGGGAAAACCGTCTGGGCAGTTCGAGCCTACCTACCCAATGCGATCGCTGCCTGGGTAGTTCGCCCAGAAGAACGGACTGAATACCCAATGGAATCAGTGCATCATCCCCATTTTTTTGAATGCACCATTGAAACCCCAGAATTAGCAAACTATCAGCTACGAATTCAAGAAGGAGAACACGAGCGCGTTATCTATGATCCCTACGCCTTCCGTTCTCCCCGCCTCACAGACTTTGACCTGCATCTGTTTGGCGAAGGAAACCATCACCGCATCTACGAGAAACTGGGCGCTCATGCGACAGAAATCGACGGCGTAAAAGGAGTTTACTTTGCTGTCTGGGCCCCAAATGCCCGCAACGCCTCAGTTTTGGGAGATTTTAACCTCTGGGATGGTCGCCAGCATCAAATGCGTAAAGGCTCCACTGGCATCTGGGAACTATTTATCCCTGGTTTGGCTGTTGGGGAACACTACAAATATGAAATCAAAAACATTGATGGTCACATTTACGAAAAATCTGATCCCTACGGGTTTCAACAGGAAGTCCGACCTAAAACTGCATCTATCGTCACTGATTTAGATTCTTACCAATGGAAGGACGAAGAGTGGATGGAGAAGCGCC
The DNA here is from genome assembly GCF_014695505.1 of Trichocoleus sp. FACHB-90. Classification (NCBI taxonomy): domain Bacteria; kingdom Bacillati; phylum Cyanobacteriota; class Cyanophyceae; order Leptolyngbyales; family Trichocoleusaceae; genus Trichocoleus; species Trichocoleus sp. FACHB-90. The sequence goes on along the minus strand of NZ_JACJOK010000004.1, from coordinate 33,993 downwards.
GCCACACCGAGCCGCTAGCTCATCCCATCTCCGTGTATGAAGTGCATCTAGGATCTTGGCTGCACGCTTCCTCAGCTGAACCTGCGCGGTTGCCAAATGGCGAAACTGAAGATGTTGTAGTCGTCTCTGACTATAAACCAGGGGCGCGGTTCCTCACCTACCGAGAACTGGCAGAACGACTGATTCCCTACGTCAAAGAGTTGGGATTCACTCACATTGAATTGTTACCAGTAGCAGAGCATCCTTATGATGGCTCCTGGGGCTACCAGGTAACAGGATACTATGCCCCCACTTCCCGCTATGGCACAGCCCAAGACTTCATGTATTTCGTTGACCAGTGCCACCAAAACGGGATAGGGGTAATTGTGGACTGGGTTCCCGGTCACTTCCCCAAAGATGGTCACGGTCTGGCATTCTTCGATGGTACTCACCTCTACGAACACGCAGACCCCCGCAAGGGCGAACACAAAGAATGGGGTACGTTGGTATTTAACTACAATCGCCATGAAGTGCGTAACTTCCTGGTTGCCAATGCCCTGTTCTGGTTTGACAAGTATCACATTGACGGAATTCGCGTGGATGCTGTAGCATCAATGCTTTATTTAGACTATTGCCGTGAAGAGGGGGAATGGCTGACTAACCAGTACGGCGGGCGAGAAAATATTGAGGCAGCTGATTTCCTGCGCCAGACGAATCACACAATTTTTAGCTACTTTCCTGGTATTCTCTCAATTGCGGAAGAATCCACCTCTTGGCCTATGGTGTCTTGGCCTACTTATATGGGGGGGCTGGGTTTTAATTTGAAGTGGAATATGGGCTGGATGCACGATATGTTGGACTATTTCCACATGGACCCGTGGTTCCGCCAATTCCACCAGAACAATATCACTTTCAGTATGTGGTACAACCACAGCGAGAACTTCATGCTGGCGCTGTCTCACGATGAGATAGTCCACGGCAAGAGTAATATAATCGGCAAGATGCCTGGTGATGAGTGGCAGAAGTGCGCTAATGTGCGCTGTCTGTTCGCTTTTATGTTTGCTCACCCAGGCAAGAAAACTCTGTTTATGAGTATGGAGTTTGGGCAGTGGAGTGAGTGGAATGTCTGGGGTGACTTGGAGTGGCATTTGTTGCAATATGAGCCACACCAAAAACTAAAGCGGTTTATGAGCGAACTCAACCACGTGTATCGCACCGAACCGTCACTTTATACTCAGGATTTCGCTCAGGAAGGTTTTGAGTGGATTGATTGCACTGATAATCGCCACAGTGTGGTTGCGTTTATCCGCCGCTCTAAGGACTCTGATGAGTTTGTGGTCACGGTCTGCAATTTCACGCCTCAGCCACACAGTCACTACCGCGTAGGTGTTCCTGTACCTGGATTCTATACGGAATTGTTTAACAGTGATGCCCGCGAGTATGGCGGCAGTAACATGGGCAATTTGGGTGGTAAGTGGACTGATGAATGGTCGTTCCACAATCGTCCCTATTCCCTAGACTTGTGTTTGCCGCCTCTGGGGGTGCTGATTTTGAAGCTCAACCCGCAGAAGACAGCAGGGGCAATGTCTTAAGCCTAGGACTAAAGTTAAGGGCGAACAAACAAAGTGTGCCGACCCAGGCTAAGAAGGCTGCTTCTCGTTCCCAGTCTCTGACTGGGAACGCTCCGAAGAAAGGCTCTGCCTCATTGTAAGCATCCTCTAGCGATCGCTTCGCTAGGCAACCAGAGAAATTTCCAGCCTCCCAGCCCATGCACAAACTTGCTAATAGCAATACTTGTTATCTTGGGCCGTAGAATGCTCTTTGGCAGTTCGCATTGCTCCTAAGAGGGTAGAAACAACTACACAACGTTTGGCTTTACCACCATTTTTTGAGGACAGGGTGATGCGACCAAATGGAATTGTTTTCACTTCACCCAGAAAGCCAAATTCTACACCGCGTACTCCATTGCTCTGAATGGGGTAGGTGGTTTCTGGATCAATTTGAATCAGCGGGTCAAGGCTATTCCAGTTTGCTACCGTTGGACTAAGGCTAGACGGATAAACTGCCCACTGCACAATTCCATTAACTTCTCGAAAACTAGCTCGCCAGTTTTGTTTATCGCGTTTGGCGTTGCTCTGGGCTGCCCGCATTGCCCAATAAATATGGTCTTGGGCTGTTCTGAGACTTTGGGTACTGAGGAAGCTTAGCCAGCTGGGAGCAGCGATCGCGCTCAATATTCCTATAATCAAAATTACTATTAAACTCTCTATTAGCGTAAACCCACTGCTGGAGCAATTAGATAATTTTTTACGCATTAGCTAGATACTTAAAAGACACACCCAACTTTTCAAGTTTCCTCTCTGGGTGCGTCTTTTGTATTCCGTATCTTCGCTGATTTTTGCAATTGACTATTAGTTGTAGTCAGTATCTTTCCCAGTTGCGATCGCGATCGCGCTCAATATCCTGATAATTAAAATTACTACTAAATTCTCTATCAGCGTAAATCCTGTGCTTGACTATTCCCATCTTTTGTGCATTATTTAGATACAAAAATCCACACCCAACTTCTCAAGTTTTCTCTTTGGGTGCGCGTTTTGGATTCCGTATCTTCGCTGATTTTTAAGTGCAAGCTAATCTTTTAATTAGCCTTGCAGTCATCGTTGAGGCCTGGTTGGATTGAGCCTAAAATAGTTCTTATTTTGACACATCGCTTCGTGGCATTATCGCTGTTGAGTGCCGGTTGATTTTGTGCCACAACGACAATTATACCTTTATTTCCCAAAGCAGCTTCAGGTGATAAATTTCCCAAGTAATCAAAGGTTATAGGGTACGATGGCGGATTGACAGCGAGCTGAGAGTTCGTAGTACCAGCAGTGTTTCTGTCAGTAAGGTTTGTACCCAACACAACTGTATTCTTGGGCATTTCCTGGTTTTCGCCTAATTTCTTCCAGGCATTGGCAGGAGGATTGACAAAGTTGCCATTAGCGTCTTTAGCAAGATAAACAGCATATTCGGGAACACCATTGTTGGTTCGGAAGCTGACGCTGTAACTCAGTTTTGTTTTCTTAGCATCTCTTTGGGCTTCTCTGAGGGCGTTCAAGGCTGCATCATTAACCGCGTTCATCCGTTGCTTATTTGTAAAAGCCAGCCAGCCGGGAGCTGCGATCCCGCTTAATATTGCTATAATTACCACCACTACGATCAACTCGATCAGGGTGAATCCAGCAGCCGATTGGGAGGGCGATGTCCTAAGATGACGATTTTCGGTTCGCTTTGACTGGTACCGCTGTATTTTTTTTAAAAAAGCTAGACTATCCATCCTTTCCTTTCCCTCTGATTTGCCTTGTTGAGGCTATGATTACTTAAACAGAAAACTACGTCCTTGAATTTGAATGCTTGCCTTAGGAAAATAAATAGAATTCCGATCGGTAGTTGTAGAGTTCTTCTTAAATCGCTCTAAAGCATTTCCTCTAATAACCACTTGTGCTGTGTACTGAGCGGAATTTGAATTGACGCAAGCATAGAAACCGCCTGTCAAAGTAGACGGAACCAGTGCTGGGCTTGGACAATTTGGAGTTAACCCATTTTCACTTTGGTCAACGTAATCAATTAAAGGTTGAATTTTAGTTTGTGCAGTGAAAGAACCCGAATTCTGCCATGTATTCATTGCTTGTTTGACACTACCTGCTGTTTTCAGGTCAAACAATTTAAAACCTGGACTCGGCTGTTCATTTGTATTTGCAATATATTTAGGGTCGCCATTTGGCTGAGTTGACTCAAAAGGATCTCTGACTCCATCTTTAATTTCAAATCTACCAATCCGGGCAGCTTTAGACCAAGTAGAGTCAGCATTTTCGATTAAGTAGTAACCCACTAGGGAGTAGACAAAGGCATCGTTACATTTATCCGGCGTAATTGTACAGTAGTTAGCTGCGGCATTTTTAACAGTTGGGGCAACCTTTGGTCTTTGCTGGCGCTTCCAGAAGACAAGAACTGGCACGCATTCCCCCGGATTACACCCAACCGCTGAAGAACCTGGTGCATAAGGTGGAATTTGGTTTCTAATCCCAGAATTAGCAGGGTTGGTATTGAAATCGTTATTCAACCCAGTTGCATCGTAGATATATACTGCCTGTGATAAATCCTGTGCAATGTAGTCTAGGGCATTTTTTATTTCTTGTTCTGAATTTGCCTTGGCTTGTTCTTTGCGATCGCTATCTAAAATGTTGATCATAAACCCTAGCAAAGGACCAAGCACTAATGCTGCCAGAATTATAGCTACTAGCAGTTCAATTAGGGTAAAGCCGTCATCTTTTTTCTCCGACCAATTTGAGCGTTTTAGCTGAGTCCTAAGCAGAAACTTTAGTTGATTCATAATGCTACGGTTTCCCCCTTTGTTCGCCAATATTTAACAATCCTAATTTTGATTACTACAAGCATTGGGAATCAGGATTGTTAGTGTTTTTGAGGCGAGCGCACAAAGTTTTCAAATTTGTGTTGCTTCCTGCCATCTCTGTAATTGTTTCAAACTGGGGGGATTTGCGATCGCCTAATCCCCCAGAAAAAGTTTGAGCTTTAGCTCCATTAACTCCCATCGTTTTGAGTAAGCCTGGAGTTGAAAAGGCATCTGCTCTGTAAACTCTAATACCCAACATATAGCCATTCTCAGGACTAGCTGCAACTCCGTTTCGGAAAGCCTGAACATACAAATCTTTCGGGCTATTGATACTACAGCCACCACCATCTAGATCGACGCAGTACAATCCTGCATTACTTGTAGGAGCAGCAACCTTTTCAAAGGGCTGAGGTGTGTGAAACGGGAAGCCTAGAGTAGTGCTTGTGATGGCTCCAGACCGAACGCCATCAATGTATGCTCTGGCAGCATCAGCTCCCTGTTCCACCCGCTTTGCCTGAACCCGCGTTGCTACCGAAAGGACGATAACAGGTGCTACCCCCACCATCAAAATAGTTACCACAAGAATGGCCAGCAAAGATTCAATGATTGTGAAACCAGCTGCACTGGATTGGGAGCTAATTTGCTGCTGTTTGGGTTTTATCATGGCTGGGTCTTAGTTGAACTAGAGTTTTGCTACAGTCTGGAGAATATTTTCGCCTATGGCTGATAGTAATCAACCCCCTGTCATATCCCGACAGAAAGTACCAGGCGGACGTTGGTCTGTGTCGATGGCGGGAGTATTATTTGGCAACTTAGCACACAGTAAAGTTTTTACCCATTCGTCATCCCGACCCACTTCTCTGTAAAACTCGTTAGGATCGCCCGCCGAGGGTGTTGTGAACCGTTGCGAGAACAAATCGGGCAGCTGAGACAACAGAGCTACATCAAAACCCCAGTAACGCTTGGGTTCTACGTAGAAGGGTACTTTACCTCCAAAGATTTCCGAGGTGTACAACCTTGTGTAGCCAAAAGGAGTTTTTGTCGGATCGAAGCTTGGGCTTAGAACTGGTGTGAACGGGGCGGTAGCGTAGGTACTGCGCTTGAACTGGATAAAGGAACCACTAATCCGGGCAGGGATGTTATACCAGTTCTCTATGAATCGCACAAAGTTTTGCAAGCCCCCATTGGATTCAATCCTGGTACCACCGCTACTAGGACTATCTCCTCCAGCAACTAATAGATTAAAGATTGTGCCTCTGTTACTGCCTGTGGCAGTAGGTTTTTGCACCCAGAGTGTATCTTTGACACTGATAGCTGAAGCATTGTCGGGATTTTGTCCAGCAGGAGGTATTGGTTGTAGGACATGAAATTGTAATACTGGTTCCAATATCGGCTGCTCAGTTGGGGTGGCTGGCATCTGCTTTATGTACAGTTTCCTACTGTTGCCATAAGCAGCAGTACCCGGATTTGGAGTTGCATTATTAGTAGTTGTCTTAAACCACAAAGCATTACTTGCAACTGTTGGTAGTGTACTAGCACCGTAGGGAATTTTCGCTATGCTGTTGCTAACGATTCCTAAAGGAACCAGTTGGTTTAGGTCTGTTGTAGTAAGAACGGTAGTACCATTGGCTGCCACCAATTGATTGCTGGCATTTCTGAGGAAAGCAACCCGACGAGCATAACGTTGATACAGTGGAGCAGGAGTCCGAGCAGTTGTGCCTGCTTTATGTACATTGATATTGAAGCTGGCACCAACAGCCGTCAATGCTTTTATTTTTGCAGCAGATGGATCAACATACCAATCTCCCGGCCCACAGTCAGAAACGGGTAGTTTTACACACATTTCCATCAAATACTCTGGAAAGTTCCCCCGTCGTTGAATAGGCGTGACGAAGTTGTTGAAGTAGGAACTGGAGACGTAGTTGGCCTGCGTAGGGTCGCTCCCTGTATACGTTAAATCGTCAGGTGTTTTAGGTGCTGGCACATTACTAACAGCAGCACTGCCAGTTTTTGTGGCATTGAAAATAGCACCACTGCTAAGACCGTTGGTGACGAAGTTATTGCTTAAGAACCCTTGCTGCTTAAGTTTAGGTATCGAAGTTGGATCTCCTTGGTTGTTTCTCAGGTCATAGTCTCCCTCATTACGGAAACCAAACCGGAAATCGTCTGAAAGCAGGGTTACAGAATCCCCCAGTACGGTTGCTTGTCGCCAAAGGTCGCCACCAGGACAATTGTTTTCAATGCCCGGTTGTCCAGAGCGACAAGCAAATCTGTTTTCTGGATTTTTACGACCATAGAAATAGGCTTGAGCATAGTCATTGGTTCCTAGCTGTTCCGAAAATTCTTCCAGCTCCCCTCCACCTGTTGTTTGGTGCTTGTTAAAGCTCTTAGTCTCATCAGCTTTGACATAAGCTGGCAAGTTAGTCGCCAAGATCAAGCCTTTCTCTGCCCCTGGAGGATTTACCAAAGCGTAGGTGTTGGGAGCGGTGTTACCAGATCCACCACGCGCTAGAACGCTGCCGTTAACTAACATAATCCCGTTGGGTCGGCGGGTGGGGTCGAGTTTAAAGTCCACTGAGCTGGTGCTCTTGCGTTCTGCCATTTTTTCTTCTGGGGTACCGATTGCAGGGGTAAGTGCGCTCAGATCCAGAAGTGCATCATCACGAGTGGCATAAATAATGCCACTGTCTGGCAGCAGGTACTCCGGTGAGGGGCTGTTTGGTGCGCCACCACCTGCAATTGGTGTTTTTCGTAGTTGGTTCAAATCCAACGCGGTGACGCGAACCTCTAGAGGCTGGCGTTCTTCTAGGGGAAGGTCATAATTTTTTGTCAGTAGAGATGTATTAGTAGCGCCTACAGCTCTAAAAGTGGCTGTGCCTGGAGCAGTATCAGGATCTCGATCAATTGCTTTAATCTGTCGAGCATCTAGAAAACTGGTTTCGTAGATTGTTCCATGAGGGATAACCGAGCTATTAGGACTCAGAGTGCCATCGGCAATTTGGAAAGCGCAAACGGTAGCATCCAGGGCTGATTGCTGGGCTAGGGTAGGTTGCTTACCTGCGGATAGGGCTGTCAGCGCCTCTCGCAGTGGTTGATTCACAAAGCGCCCATTGGGAAAGATTAGGTTAGCTTGATAGTATAGGCGATCCAGCAGAGCAACGGCACTATCTGCTGGATTTTGAGCTGGTGAATTTACTCCCCCTGCCAGAGGAAATAAACCAGTACCAGCGTTTGGCGATGCTGAAGTATTAGGCACATTCTGAGGCGCTGGGTAACTAATGCCGTTGTTGGATAAGCCCCTAGTTCCAGTATTCCCTTGTGGTTGCCACGGCAGCCCATTTCTGTTCCTAGCTGTATCGCTGGTGCTGGGGTCGTAGTAGCTGCTAACACAGGCGATCGGTGCTTGACGCTGTGTTATGTTCTGTTCCTTATCAATAGAGCTGCGTTTGTAGTGATACACTGCTGTGGCTCGCATCACTAGATCCCCTCTCCTGTCACCGTTAACCCCAGGAAGGTCAGGACCCGGAGTGAGACTGGCAGCAGATAAGAAACTTGTGTCTTCCCACATTGGCATCGAGTCAGGCCAGACAGGTGTAAACAGGTTTTCCCGGATATTAGTGGTAGATATATCGTCGATAACAGGGGGGGGCTGCGGCAGGAAAGACCACCAAGCATTGGCAAGATTCGCTGGGGCGGGATTTGAATTCGGTACCGTGCGTTTACCAGTGTAAACTCCAGCACCAGTAACAACGCGCAACCCCCCAACTCCATCGAGCGGTTGATTTGGTTTCACAGCAGCGTTTCTTTCCCAGAAGCCATCCCGATCGGTGTCACCTAAATCGGACATAGGCACTACCTGGGTAGTGCGATAGCGCCATTTTGTATCTGGTTTACTTGTGTCGTAGGAATCCCACGGCGTGTCCGGTTTAACTGTTTGTTTTCCTTGGTCTTTGACAAAACTTGGTGTGGCTAGCGTCTTATCCCACCAGATAGCGGGTAGACCATTGCCAACGAGGATGCGATCGCCTAAATATGTTTCCTTATCATCTGCTTCTTGTTTTGTCCGTTCTGTCGCCTCCGGCTGATCGCGCTGAAGCGTCACATTGTTATTACTCGCTCCGCTAGATGGCTCGACTGGATATATCCACTCATCGGGTGGACGCAGAGTGTCTCCACTTCCTTGCGGAGTTTTTGCTTGATCTCCAGATGTGTCTTCTGCAAACGGAACTTGGCGCATCCGATCTTTGAAGTAATCTTGTAGAGCTTTTGTACGCTCAATGCCAATTGCAACTTTATCTTGAACTTCGCTTGGATCGGTTCCAGTTGTGTTTCTTACTAAAATATTAATTCTTTCAGCAAATGCTTCGCTGTTATATGCTGCCTGGATGGGCGTACTACCACTAACAGATTGGTCATTGCCTTGGAATTCTTCACGGTTAACTTTTTTTTGCGGTTTTGAATCGTACAAATCCACACTAACTGAACCAGCATTACCACCTGTTATGCTGCCAAGAATTACATTACCGCCAACGGTTATTTCGCCGTTTTCTTCCTCAAAAAAGCACGATTCATAACTGCTGACTTGATAATATTCAACTCTTCCTCCGGATGTTTTAGCAGTTATTAAATTTCCGTTAGTTTGGATACGTCCGTTTAGCTTAATGCCAGAACCTGGGGTAATTTCTAAATCATCGTTATACACAACAGCATTGTTGCTCAGAGGAATTTGCGCCCGATCTTGCTGGTACTCTATAGCAGAAAAGCCTCTGTTGCTCCCTGGTGGGAAAACCTGAGGATTCGTAGGTTTATTAGTAGGACTGGTAAATGGAACAGTTGTAGCGAAGACATAAAAGCTTTTCTTCAAAACCGACCCAGATTTATACCAACCTGAACTCCCTACTAAACCAGCAAATGTCCCCTGTGCTGCTCGACATTGCGGCTTGGTATTGCTGTCATCCTGAGGTGGAGTTCTCGCCTCTATAGGACTTCTACTAGGGTTAGCAGTTCTCACAAGTGGATTGGGAGTGCGGAAATAAATGCCGTAAAGAGTGAAACTATCAAACCGGCCGTCGTTATCTGTATCAACCGGAAATCGCCACGCAGTGGTTATTCTTTCATCATTGTCTAGAGCTGGAGTATTTGGTTGAATACCCCCAGCCTTATCAATGTCATACTGGACGACTAGCCGCGTCTCATCGCCCAAAGTATACTTACCAATATTTCCAGATATCGCATTATTCAATGCGATATCTGTTGGTGTGGCTCGTGGCAGGGTTGGATCTGCCAGTAAAGCTGATATCTTGGCTTTGGCTCTGTCTAGTGCTGGGGTAGCCGCCGCCAGAGTTGCCTGACTCACTCTCACGTTACTGGCGTTTTTGGAGCGCTCAAATGACCGGAACACCATTGCCGTTGTCAGCAAGATGACGACTAAAATTACCATCGTCACCGTTGGCAAGATAAATCCAGCATTTGCCAGATTTGCTTTTTTCCCAGTTACCAATATGCTCCGCAAGAGCCAATTCATCAGCTTTTTAGTTACAGCTTTTGCTATCTGCACCATTTCCCGGAACAGATTTTGAATGGCTTTGAGCAGCTTTTTGTGGGGTGACATACTTGCTTTCCTGTCAAACGTTGAATAGGGCTGAAATGAAGACTGAGGGGTAAATAATCGGCGGTCAATTAAATTTTTATAAAAGGCAGATGGGCTGAACTTCCCTAATCGCCTTGGTAAAGCTTCATCAAAACTTCATAGTTTTGGCGTTCTTTTCTGTCATAACAAGTCTAAACTTTGTTATCAACCGGGAAAGTACGCATTTAAATGTAATAAATTTTTATTAAGTTTTTCAGTATTCTTCCGGAGCATAAATCGTCCATCAGAATTTTGAAACAAAAGTGAGGTTTGCGCTTCCCCCACAAGACTGATTTAGGGAAGATGTATGAGTTGTCTGTGAAAGATAGCGATCGCCTTAAACATAAATTAACAAACAAGGTGGGGAAATTACTGTACTTAGCATACCCACCTGTCTTATAAAATCTATCACCCCTCGAAAAAAAAATCGGGAAGCCGCCCGACACCTAACACAAGCAGGATATCAGGCAGGATAGAGATCGCAACGGTAGGCACGTTGGATGCAAAACGTTTTATCCCCCCAACCTCAAGGGTAAACTGGGGGGGCTATGAATCCCCCAATTTTTAAAGGAGAGCTGGGGGGAACTAAACAATACAGTGTTGCGCTCAAAGTTTCTACAGAAATAATAATCAGAGAAACTTCGAGAGTGGCTGCATTAATAGTTATTTAGGTTGATTCCAGCTTCGTTCGCCATTGCTTGCAAACCCTTATGTTGTAAGGTTTTGATTGCTTTGGTAGAAAGCCGCAGTTTCACCCAGCGATTGCCTTGCGACCACCAAATCCGCTTTGATTGCAGGTTGGCTTCCTGTAGCTTTTTGGTGCGTCGGTGAGAGTGGGAAATTGCAAAGGCATTATTCGCCTTTTTTCCGGTCAGCTGACATTTGCGCGACATAGAATATCTCCAGATTTTGGTTCTGTTATCAGTAAAGGCCTACAGATTGAAGGATGCTGTTGTCAATCTGACCTCTCCCCAACCCCTCCCCTCGTAGGGGAGGGGCTTTTTTTACCCTTCACAGGAGGGAAGGGGCGGGGGTTAGGTTTTTGATTCGCCCACAGACTGAAGTCTAGGGCTAGACAAACAAAGTCCGCGTTGCGCGGACTTTGGCAAGATGTCTATTGTATCGAATCTCTTCCAGGCTCAGCTTAGGAACGAGAGATGATCGCTAGTTGCTAACGTTCTGTGAGACGAGTTAGCACCTGATTCGACCGTTCCACAAAGGATTTCATCCCTTCGGCATCAAATCCCTTTTGAGCCATGAGCGCCAAATCATAAATATGTTGACAGATTAGATTAGTCAACTCACCTGTAGGCGATCGCCCTTCTTCTTGAATGATACTACCTTGACTCATTTGAGTGAGATTCTGGATCAGGGGGTGGGCAGTGTTCACTACCAGGACGTGTTCTTCGGGAAACTCAACATTTTGCTGCTGCATCAGTGCATTCATCTCTCGCAACCGTCGCAGCACTTCGGGTAAAAGCACCATTGCGGGCGGCGTTGCTTGCGAATCGTCGGACTTCAGCGCCTCGGTACGAATGTTAAGTTTAGGCTTGTTGAGGGCTTGCTGAAATAGTTCTTTGATTTGTTCGCTGCGGGTTTTGTTGGTTTTAGGGTCAACAATTTCGCCGGATTTATCTTGGTCAATTAGGGTCTTGTCCAGTTCTGAGTCTACGCGGGAGAATTTGACATCAGGATGTTCCCGTTCTAGGAAGCTGATGAAGTGGGTGTCGATGAAGGAGTCCATAAACAGGACTTCTAAACCCTGGCTTTTATGTAATTGTACGTAGGTTGCTTGGGTGACTTCATCGGTGCAGTAAAAGACGCGGTTTTCTTGGCGTTCTTTGTTGCGTTCCAGGTAGTCTTTGAGGGTGGTGTATGGGGATGAATTTTGTTGTTCTCCGGAAGCTGGGGTGACTTCTTGCCAAACATCGCCTTCCTGGGATTGTACTTCGACGGCTGAGGGAGTTTCGGGAGTTGCTTGTGTAAGGTTGGCGGTGGTGCGATAGATGATGATGTCTTCGACTTGTTTTTTGAATTTGTCGTCGTTGAGGGAGCCAAATTTGACGAAGGTGCCAACATCTTGCCAGCAACGGATGTATTCTTCGCGCTGTTCACGGTAGAGTTCTTTTAAGCGATCGCCTACTTTTTTGGCGATGTAATCTGCTATTCTCCGGACGGTGCGATCGTTGGTTAGGGCGCTGCGGGAGACGTTGAGAGGGATGTCAGTGCTATCAATGACACCTTGCAGGGGTAGCAGGAATTTGGGGATAACTTCTTCGCAGCGATCGCTCACAAAAACCTGGTTACAGAATAGTTTAATCTGCCCTTTAGTGACATCAACATCCGGCTTCAGCTTCGGGAAGTAGAGAATCCCATTCAGAATGAAGGGATAGTCGGTATTTAGATGCACCCACAGCAGCGGATCTTCTTGGAACGGGTAGAGGTAGCGGTAGAATTCTAGATAATCTTCTTTAGTCAGGTTTTGCGGCGATTCCTTCCACGGTGCCTTTTGACGGTTGATTACCTCCCCATCCAGTTTGATAGATACTGGCATGAAGTCGCAGTAGGTTTTCACCAACTGACGAATCCGCATCGGTTCCAGATATTCCTGTTCTTCATCCTGAAGGGTGAGGGTAATGGTGGTACCGCGTTCAGTGCGTGGCGACTCTTCTAAAACAAAGGCTGGCGAACCATCGCAAGACCAGTGTACTGCTTGCGCTCCTGGCTGGTATGAGAGGGTATCAATCTCGACTTTTTGCGCCACCATGAAGGAGGAGTAAAAGCCTAGTCCGAAGTGACCGATAATTTGCTGTTCGGCGCTGGCTTTATACTTTTGGATAAATTCTTCAGCGCTGGAGAAAGCAACTTGGTTGATGTACTTCTTCACCTCATCGGCTGTCATCCCGATGCCGTTATCGGTGATAGATAGGGTCTTTTTGTCTTTGTCAATAGCGATGTTAATTTCTGGTTCGCCTATTTCGCCTGTGACTTCCCCAGCAAAGGAAACCATTTTAAGTTTCTGGATAGCATCGACGGCGTTGGATACCAGTTCCCGCAAGAAGATTTCGTGGTCTGTGTAGAGGGACTTCTTGATAATCGGGAAAATATTCTCGGTATGTATCGTGATTGTGCCTTGTTCCAGCATATATATCTTGTGGTAGTTGTGTAGAAGCTTTCTAAAGATTGATTGTGAGCGATCGCAGATGCTTGTGAGAAAGGGATTTTCCGCCCTTGAGGAATTCGGATTCCCCTACTTGCTGGTCTATATTCGCTCAATTAAGCTTGCTGAAGGCTAACTTTTAGCCTTTTTTTCCAGTACGAAAAAGTAGTGATATGGATTCAATGGATCGATAAATTCTCTTTTAATTGTAAGACCCGCTTTTTCAATCGAGTTTACCAGACGCTGTTTTGGGTAGCCTTTCAATCCCATCTCCCAGTAGTGTTCATCCTCGGTTAAGGGCTTTTGACTCCAGAAGCGGGGAACGTGGAGAAAAAGATGTCTCGGCCTTTGCTTTAAAGAATATTTAAACTGAATTGACAAAAATAAACTGCGATAGGGAACCGATATTACCAAAAACTTTTTAGTAGCGTTTGCCAGCTTTTCGAGGGCTTTTTCTGACTTATCGTAAGGGATATGTTCTAGCACTTGAAAAAGCGCGATCGCATCAAATTTATCTTCTGGCAGTGTAAAATCAGTGGCTAGATCCAAAACCATGTCCGGATTTAGTTCGGCATCAAAATCAGCGGTTGTGACGTTATATCCAAACTTCCTTAACAAGTCCGTGAAAAGTGAATTAAATATTCCAATTTCCAGAATATTATTTACTTGCTTTCCTAATCCTTTGATGATACGCACCTGATTATTGTAGCTGATGAGTCGGTCTTTTGATATGTATTCATCGCTCGGAATTTTAGACGTGTTGATGCTTGTCATAAAATGTCCCAACCAAATAAATCACTATTATAGTAAGTCAGTCATTAGTTGCTTCACGGTTTGGGTAGCTACATCCCAATTAAGGCGAGATTGATACTCTTCAAATGAGGATATAGCCAATCTTTTATATTCACTATAATTTTCCATAATAGACACAATATAGTTACAGTAATCGGATATATTGGCTTCTAACGCAAAAGTCTTTCCATTGAAATTCTCTTTAATAATGGTTGGTATACCGCCAGTATTTGTTGCTAAACAAGGAACACCAAAAGAATTTGCTTCAACTAAAACGTGAGGAGAACAGTCAGCAAAAGTTGGTAAAATCAGAAAATGTGATTCAGCAATGATCTTATTTAATTGATTCAATCCTTCCTTAGTTGATTTATCAATAAATCCTCGAACTTCAACAAAATCTGGTAGAGGCTCATCAATAGTAGGTTTACACCCAACTACAGTAAGTTGAGTATTCAAGCCGATGCGATTTAATTCTCTAGCAACCTCAAAGGCAACATCTCCCCCTTTCCTGTGCCACTCAAGACCCATAAATAACAATTTACAAGGGTTTGCAGCTCTAGATGCTATAATACTTTGAATATCATCAATTGTGCGATCGCATTCTATATTTGCTCCCCAAGGAACTACTTTTACTTTGGCTGGCTCAATATTATAAATTTTAATAGCTGCTTGAGCGGCCCAGTCCGATAAGAAAATTACTAACTTGCATCGGTTTAACGCAGCTTGTTCCATTGCATAAATATTATTTCTGGTTTCGCCACACAAGTTATTTAAATAAGGATAAAAATCAATTAATCCAGCCAAGGTTGAATCTGTCCACAAAACAATTGGCTGTTTACATTCAAGATAAGCAAGGGGTACTGCATTTTCAGGACAAAGCACTACATTTGAGTTTAACGCAGACAGTTTTTTAGAAATTTGACGAGCATAATTTTTAAGCACTAATGGTTCTGCCCATCGGTAGTAATCTTGATGAAATAAGTTGCGGTAAAAGCTCCACTTAGCTCTAGTAAAGAATGAAAACTTTTTCTGCAAAGCTCCAAGATAGTCAAGTTCAATAGACTGGCTAGCTAAAGATTGGGCTATATAATAACCTGCTCCACAAAATCCTACTTGATTTTTAGACCAAGTAGAACTATTAGAAACATCATAGGTGGTAACATAAGCTACTTTCATAAATTAACTCATTATATTATATTAAAGTCATAAATAAAGTTTTAGCTGTTTGAGTAGCAACTGCCCAATTTAGACGAGTTTGATATTCATTAAATGAAGATAATGCAAGTTCTTTATACTTGTAATAGTTAGAAAACAAACTATAAATATAGCTACAAGCTTCTGTAATAATTGCATCTATTGAGTAAACTTTCCCATTTAAATCATCTTTAATAATTGTCGGTATACCGCCGCTATTGGTAGATATACAAGGAACGCCAAAAGAATTGGCTTCACAAAAAACGTTGCCATAAGCTTCTGCTCTTGAAGGAACTATTATGAAGTGAGATTCAGCTATCAATTTGTTTATTTTCTTTAATCCTTCTTCTGTAGATTTATTAATAAAACCAGGATTAACAACAAAATCAGGACATGAATCGTTCTGGAAAGGCTGGCACCCAACTATTGTTAATTCAACATTTAACCCTGTTTTTTGTAACTCGCTTGCTACTTCCACGGCTATGTCGCCACCTTTCCTATACCAATCTACACCTAAAAAGAGTAACTTACATTGGTTCGACGGTCTGGCATCCACAATCTCTTTGATGTCTTCCAATGTTCTGTTACACTCAACGTTAGCACCGGAAGGAATAACTTTTACTTTAGAAGGGTCAACTTGATAAACATCAATTACCTTTTGTGCAGCCCATTCGGACGAAAATATAGCATAACTGCAATTATCATAGGTAAGTTTATCCATTGCAGTTAATTGCTCAGTTGTCTCTTTACAGAGGTTGCTAAACTCAGGGTAAAAGTTGATTAATCCGGCATAAGAAGCGTCTGTCCAAACCACAGTAGGTTGCTTACAGTCAAGATAAGAAATCAAATTGATGTCTGGACATATGACGATTTCGGGATTAGCTTGTAGGATCTTTTGTTCAATTTGAAATGCATAGCCTTGGTTGACAGCGGGTTCCGCCCAAAGATAGTATATTTGTTTAGATATATGCTTGTGCCAGCGGTTCTTTGCCTTAGATAATAATCTAAAAATGGGAGCATAACTTTCCTCAAGAGGCCCAATATACTCCAAAGCCCCCAACTGCCTTTCAAGAGCTTTCGCTTTGTAGTAATTAGTGCCACAGTGCCCAATCAAGTTCCGAGACCAAGTGCGGCTATTAAAAATATCATAGTGAGTAGCGTATGCTATCTTCATTGACTTTGTTCAGAATTTGCTTTTCCGTTAATAAAACCTTTGAATGGCAATTTTTTGTATATTCCTAAAAAAGGACTATAAAGTTGGCCTAATTGGGACTGAAATTCACAAGCTTTCGGAAAATTATTGGGTATAGAATTTTTATTTTGTAGGTAGTAAATTAAGATTTTCGACCCATTCCGGAAGGTAAAAAATGGTATCAAAAAAGGCAGGAAGGGACGCTGCCATCGATAAAACCGAGTGACTCGCGTTAGATGATTGGAAAGACCATATCCGAGAGCTAGTCTGAGTAGATAAGGTTGTTCCAAGCGATTTGGGGGAATATGGTGCCAAATCTCCATTTCGGGATTGTGCCAGACTTCCCACTTACTATTTTGAATATAGAACATTATTTCTGCATCTTCACCGGCAGCCATTGTTTTCTCATCTCTGCCGGGTATTAAGAGTTTTTCTGGAGGAGGAATGGCGTCTTGCCATGTCTGCTTTCGGATTACCGATCCAGGTGCAGCAGGAATTCGGCGCGGTTTATCCGAACGCTTGTATTGGAAAGCGGTTGAACCTCGGTTATAGATAGTGAGATACCCTTTTATTTGCTCAAAGTAGGGGGGGGGTGGTTCATCAAGTTTGGCATGAATAATGCCACCGTAGGCGCCAACTTGGGGGCGATCGCAACCAAAGCAATAAGCTTCGGCTACCCAGTTGTCTGCTGGTAGATTATCATCATCCAAAAATCCAATCAATTCGCTGCTTCTAGCTTCCTGTACGGCTCGATATCGAGCATAGGCAGCGCCTTGTTTGGCTTCAAAAACATATCTCAACTGGCTATCTTGACGCCAGTTTGTCGCATAGCGAGCAACAACGGCAGCAGTATCGTCATTGCTATTGTTGTCAACAACTAGCACTTCCCATTCAATATCCTCTGTGCCAACTTGATGAAGCAGTTGATCTAGAACTTCGGGCAGACGTTCTGCACCGTTATATGTGCAAATTGCTACAGTAAATTCCACGGATATGTTTTTGACGTTGTCGCATCAATTTTGGATGTTGTATTGCTTTCAAACTAACAGGAGAGACGTTTAGAGGCAACGTCTCTACTGATGATTGTTAAATGATTTGAGCTTCGAGGAGGCTGACGGACTGTTTTTTGGTGAAGGTTAGGGCATCATCTACGCAATCAACTACGATGGTGTCGCCACTCACGAAGGTGTTTTCTAGAAGCGCCGTGGCAAGCGTATTCTGCAATTCCCTCTGAATAGCCCGTTTCAGGGGACGCGCACCATAAACTGGATCGTAGCCAGCCTCCGCTATGTGGTCTTGAGCTGCTGACGACATTTGTATAGTAATTTTTTGATCTGCCAGCATGCGCTCAATCTGCTTAATTTGAATTCCCACAATTTGTCGCAGTTCTTTGCGGTTGAGCGTGTGGAATAGAATTATGTCGTCAACCCGGTTAAGGAATTCCGGACGGAAATGCGATCGCAGCGCATCTGTCACCTTCTTCCTCATCAACTCATATTGTGCATCATTCCCAGCCACATCTAAAATATGCTCGCTGCCAATGTTGCTGGTCATCACAATTACTGTATTCCGAAAGTCTACCGTCCGACCTTGAGAATCCGTTATCCTGCCATCATCCAGCACCTGTAGCAAAATGTTGAAAACATCCCGGTGCGCCTTTTCCACCTCATCCAGCAACACCACCGAGTAGGGACGACGACGAATTGCCTCTGAAAGTTGACCCCCCTCCTCGTAGCCTACATACCCTGGAGGCGCACCCACAAGGCGCGAGACGGCGTGTTTCTCCATGTACTCGGACATATCAATCCGCACCAGGGCATCATCGCTGTCAAACAGAAACTGAGCTAAGGCACGCGCTAACTCAGTTTTGCCCACACCAGTTGGCCCCATGAACAGGAACGAACCAATCGGACGACCGGGATCTTTCATCCCTGCGCGGGCGCGACGAATTGCCGCCGCCACAGCCGAAACCGCTTCTGATTGACCGATAACGCGCTCGTGCAAGTGCGATTCTAAATGTAACAACTTTTGACGTTCCGACTCTAAAAGTCGGTTCACGGGGATGCCAGTCCACTTTGCAACGATTTCGGCGATGTCACCCTCGCGTACTTCTTCGCGCAATAAAGCAGAACCGCGAGATTGCATTTCCAAGAGCTGGGCTTCTTTGGCTTCCTTGTCACGCCCTAACACCTCCAACCGCCCATACTTAAGCTGGGCAGCCTTGTTCAAGTCATAGGCGCGTTCCGCCTGCTCTATCTGCACCCGCAGGTGATCCTCCTCCTCCTTGACAGCATTAATTTCTTCCAACAGTTGCTTTTCAGATTGCCACTGAGAGCTTAGTTGACGTTGTTTTTCACTCAAAGACTCAATTTCTTGCTCTATGCGCTCCAAACGCTCTTGGGAAGAACGGAAAGCACCGACAACAGTTACACCCAACCGTTGACCTTCCCCTTGCAAGGATAGCTTTTCCATCTCTAGCTGCATTAGTCGGCGGTCAATCGCTTCTAATTCTACTGGCTTGGAGGTAATCTCCATTTTCAGCTTAGCTGCTGCCTCGTCCACCAAGTCTATCGCCTTATCTGGCAAAAACCGCTCTGTGATGTAGCGATCGCTCAAAGTAGCAGCAGCCACCAAAGCGGAATCCGTAATCTTCACACCGTGATGAACTTCGTAGCGTTCTTTCAACCCCCGCAAAATCGAAATCGTATCTTCTACTGAAGGCTGATTTACGTAAACCTGCTGAAATCGACGTTCTAGTGCCGCATCTTTCTCGATATGCTTACGGTACTCGTCCAGCGTACTCGCCCCTATACAGCGCAATTCCCCCCGCGCCAACATTGGTTTGAGTAAATTACTTGCATCCATCGCGCCTTGAGTTGCACCAGCACCGACGACGGTATGTAACTCGTCGATGAACAGGACAATTTGACCGTCAGAAGAGGTGACTTCGCGCAATACCGCCCGCAGTCGGTCTTCAAATTCTCCCCGATATTTGGCACCTGCAATCAGACTACCCATATCCAGGGCGATCAGCTGGCGTTTTTTCAGGGATTCCGGTACGTCCCCGTTAACGATCCGCTGCGCCAGACCTTCTGCGATCGCTGTCTTCCCCACCCCCGGTTCCCCAATCAGCACCGGATTATTCTTACTTCGTCGAGATAGCACCTGCACCACCCGACGAATTTCCTCGTCTCTGCCAATTACCGGGTCGAGTTGACCAGATTTTGCCTTTTCCGTCAAGTCTTGTCCGTATTTTGCCAACGCTTCATAGCGTCCCTCTGGATTTTGGTCTTGTACTTTCTGAGCGCCCCGGACATCCTTGATTACCGCTTCTAGTTTCTGTCTGTCAACGTTGAAGCTTTTCAGCAACCGCCGTCCGACGCGGTCATCTTCCGCAAAACCAACCAATATATGCTCTATGGCAATAAATTCATCTTGTAAGGCACTTCTTGCTGCTTCAGCCTTGTCTAGCATGACATCTAAGCCTCTGCCCAGGTACAGCTGGTCAATTACGGTGACTTTTGGCTGGCGCTGGCTGAAGGCTTCCAGTTGCGCTTTTAATGCTGTGGTGTCTACCGCGGCTCGGCTCAAAACCCGACTTGCCAACCCGTCTTGTTCTATCAGGGCAATGGTTAAATGCTCTACCTCTAGCTGCTGATTTTTGAAGCGACGCGCCACATCTTGGGATTTGACGATGCCTTCCCAGGCTTTTTCAGTAAACTTGGTAGAGTCAGTAGGCTGCATTTTATAAAATATATCTCAGTCAAATACCGTGTCCCACACGCTAGTATAACAATCTGTTATTGGTCATTGGCCATTAGTTATTAACTGAAGTGCGCCAGAGACTTTTACTCTGGCGCTACACAAACAAAGCTGTAGCCAGCTTATAGACCGCCAAGGCGGTCTTTGTTTGTGTAGCCCCGACTTTAGTCGTCGGGGTTTAGCTTACGCCTCTTGCTCAACAGGTTCAGCTTCTGGCTTCGCCTCGCGCACTTCCTGCTTGACGGTGAGGTAACGGATCACATCCTCCGAAAGACGCATTGCCCGCTCTAGAAGCGCAATCTGGCTGCCATTGCACTTATAGTTCATCTGGACGTAGACACCTTCCCGGTGCTTGCCAATTTCCTGAGCCAAACGCCGCCTGCCGCGATGCTGAGTTTCAATTTCCTCAGCTCCATTTTCGGTCAGGATGTTCTGGTATTTGGCGATCGCTAGGTTGGTTGGTTCCTCGCCTAAATCGGGACGGAGGATGTACATAGTTTCGTAAACAATCTGCATTTTGGTAATCTCCTTATGGACAATGAGGCTTCTTGGGGGGCTAGGGACTGGGGAGGAGGTGACTGGGTAGTTATTCCTCGCCTTGTGGGCTTCTACCCTGATAACTCTTCCCTAACGCCTAACAACATGAAGAAGCAAGGACTTAAAATCTTACTACCAGTTCACAAATTCTACAAATTAACCGGGCTAAATTTGCATCTGTGACATTTGAAGCACACTCTTAAAGCATAATCAAACATTACTCAACCATATGGCGCAGCGCTACGTCCGAGTTCGCACTGAAAAAGGACAGACTTACTACGGTTTACTGCAACTGAGCCGAGGTGTTCAGGTGCTTGATGCGCCTCCTTGGTTGCATGGGCAACCTACAGATTTGCAGTTAGAACCAGACACTTACCAAATTTTGGCTCCTTGTGCGCCGTCTAAAATTATTGCGGTGGGCAAGAATTATGCTAACCATGCGGCGGAAATGGGAACCCAAGTGCCAAAAGAGCCGCTGCTATTTCTCAAACCGCCGACTTCTGTCACCGCAGTGGGTACAGAAATTCATTATCCGCCGCAATCGCAGCAGGTGGACTATGAAGGCGAGTTGGCTTTAGTGATTGGCGATCGCGCTTGCGATTGTACGCCAGAGGAGGCACAAGAAAAAATCTGGGGCTACACTATTGCCAATGATGTTACTGCCCGCGATCTGCAAAAATCAGATGGTCAGTGGACGCGGGCAAAAGGGTTTAATACCTTTTGCCCACTCGGCCCGTGGATTGTCCGCGAATTAAGTCCTGCTGCTCGGTTGCAAACTTTTCTTAATGACAATAAACAGCCAGTGCAGTCTGCCTTAATTAATCAGATGGTGTTTTCGCCAGATTTTCTGGTATCTTACATCTCTGGGGTGATGACACTGCTGCCTGGGGACGTGGTGCTTACCGGAACACCGCAGGGAGTGGGTCCGATGCAAGTGGGCGATCGCGTCCGCATCGAAATTGAGGGTATCGGTCAGATGGAAAATACCGTTGTGGTACGCCCCACACCGACAGCACCCTAAACAAAGAAATGCCTGCGGCTTGAAACTAGCGCAATTGGGTGTAAGCTGCCTCAGAAATGGCGGGTATTTCTCCGTAACGTCCCAGTATTGACTGGACAACTGAATAGCCGCAGGCTACCAGCGTTCCTAAAAAGACTACATTGAACAGCGTTTGTGTGATTAAGTTAGCGCCCCCTAGCGCTGGAACTAAAATCTGCAAAAGCATACTGCACAGAAACAGCAGGATATCTAAAAGTATTGCCTGCATGGTGTTGAAACGAATAAAATGGTTAATGTTTTCGTTTCTAACTACTCCTAAGAACAAGGCAAAGAAAATAATTAAGCTAGCAAACGGTATATTGTAAATTGCTAACAAAGGTGACAGCGGCGTGTAAATAAGCCCTAATACAGGAAACTGTCTAAACAGAAACAGACTAAAAGGATACGCCGAAAGTAAAGGCAGTATATAAGGAAGGCAAGAAAAAATCCGGTCTTTGGTTGTTGTTGAACCACGCCAAGCCATCGTGCGTTCTCCTGTTGTAATGTTATTAATCGCTAGCTCTTACTAAGTTCAGGATAACGCACCGCAGCAGGTCAACCATCTTGGGGCTGCTTGAGGCGGATCTTTCCCCCAGATGGTTCCAGGGTAGCGATCGCGCTCATTTAATATTGGCAATCCGGAAGCCCATTAGACACTCGTATTGCTCCGGTTGATTTTCCGTCAGCTTGTGAATCGATTGACCACAGCCGAGTTGTCCTTTCCGCCAGCGGGGTTGACCGCTAGAGTCTGCTAGTAAACAGTTCTGACAAACTTGCTTGGGAGAGAGAATTTGTTCATCCGTAAGAATGACTAACATTTGACACCTCCCTTAAGAGGCTTATCCGCTTTCCTCAATTTTAAGCCAGGTTTTCGGGAATATATGGTAAATTAACATACACCTTAATGTCTTTAACCCTTATAGTCTTGAAGTTTTAATATATGGGTTGACTCGCCTGTTGTCAGGCAAGGTATTTTTAGGAGAGAGGGAACTCCGTAGAATCACTGATAGAGTGTTAACAGAAAGGTCTGTCCCGGACGCGACTCCAACAGCATTAAAATAAAAGACTCAGGAAAATACAGGCGCAAGCCAGAAAAGAAAGCATCCGAACTAAAGTAGGAAGCGATCGCTAACAGTATCTCTAGGGGTTTACTCCGTGACAAAAACTAACTTAGACTTTCTCGCCCAAACCGATCCCGTTGTTGCCGAGTTTATTGGGCAGGAACTCCAGCGTCAACGCGACCACCTGGAACTGATTGCCAGTGAAAACTTTGCCTCAGCAGCGGTTCTGGCAGCACAAGGTTCCGTCCTGACGAATAAGTACGCCGAAGGCTTGCCTGGAAAGCGTTATTACGGCGGCTGCGAATTTGTAGATAAAATTGAGCAACTGGCAATTGACCGCATTAAACAACTATTTGGGGCGGCTCATGCCAACGTACAACCCCATTCCGGGGCGCAGGCGAATTTTGCCGTCTTCCTGTCGCTGTTGCAGCCTGGAGACACGATTATGGGCATGGATTTGTCCCACGGGGGACACTTAACCCACGGTTCGCCAGTGAATGTATCCGGAAAGTGGTTCAAGGTTTGTCACTACGGTGTCAGTAAGGAAACAGAGCAGCTAGACTATGACCAAATTCGGGATTTGGCGCTGCAACATCGTCCTAAGCTACTAATTTGCGGTTACTCAGCTTATCCGCGAGTGATAGAGTTTGAGAAATTCCGCGCGATCGCAGACGAAATTGGGGCATACCTGTTAGCCGATATCGCCCACATTGCCGGGTTAGTCGCCACAGGGCATCACCCCAACCCCCTCCCCCACTGTCACGTTGTCACCACGACCACTCACAAGACCCTGCGCGGTCCCAGAGGTGGTTTAATTATGACCAATGACCCGGAATTGGGTAAGCAGCTAGATAAAGCCGTCTTCCCCGGCACACAAGGCGGGCCTTTGGAACACGTTATTGCGGCTAAGGCAGTTGCTTTTGGGGAAGCACTGACACCAGCATTTAAAACGTATTCAGGGCAAGTGATTGAAAATGCCCGTGCCTTAGCCGCCCAGTTGCAAAAACGCGGCTTTAAGATTGTTTCTGGCGGCACCGACAATCACCTGATGCTAGTAGATTTGCGTTCTATCGGTATGACTGGCAAGCAAGCCGATCATCTGGTGAGTGGGGTAAATATTACCGCTAACAAAAATACCGTTCCCTTCGATCCAGAGTCGCCTTTTGTAACGAGTGGCTTGCGGCTGGGAACGCCCGCAATGACAACTCGCGGTATGGGAACAACGGAATTTACCGAAATTGGCGATATTATTGCCGAACGGCTGCTGAATCCGGAAGACGAAGCAGTAGCGGCTGCTTGTCGGCATCGAGTTGGGGCATTATGTGAAGTCTTTCCCTTATACCCCCATTTAACAATTCCCGTCCCAGCCCTAGCTTAGTTAGCAGTCATTGGTCAGGGGTCAGTAGCAAGGGACAACTGACCCCTGACAACCGACAAATGACGACTAACTACTGACGTTTACCGTCCCAAATGTAGTAGACTCTGCCTGACGCCTTTTTTAAAGGATGAAAGATGAATAGCAATTAGTTAACAGCTAACAGCTTTTTTGAATTATCCTTTGTGATGTCTCGCACCCTACTAAATTTCAGATGCCTCCCCAGCTATACCATCTGGTTGCCTTTCTCGTCTCTGCCTTTGTTGTCCTCTGGACGACACCCGTTGTCAACAAAATTGGCTTGCAAAAGGGATTGGTTGATTTACCCGGTGAACGCAAAGTCCACAAGCACCCGATAGTGCGAGTGGGAGGTATCTCTATCTTTGCAGGTACCATAATCGCCCTGCTGATTGTTTGGGGAACCGGGGGATTTGGCACTCTCAGCGCAGATAAATCCTCCGAGATTTGGGGAGTCACCGTTGGTGGTCTAGGCTTTTTCCTGATTGGGCTAGCCGATGACTTGTTCAGTCTTTCCCCCTTCACGCGCCTGTTTATGCAAATAATCATCGCTAGCTGGGCGTGGCACTTTGGTGTCCAAATTGACTTTCTCACAGTTCCCTTCGCTGGGCTTGTCACTTTGCCAGACACCATCAGCTGGCCGATTACAGTCATTTGGCTGGTAGGTATGACCAATGCCATCAACTGGATCGATGGTTTAGACGGTCTAGCTGCTGGTGTTTCTGGTATCGGTGCCGTGGTGATGCTAATTGTGAGTTTGTTTATGAACCAACCAGCAGCAGCCTTAATCGCGGCAGCGCTTGCTGGCGGCGCACTAGGATTTCTGCGATATAATTTCAACCCCGCCCAGATTTTTATGGGAGATGGGGGAGCCTATTTTATGGGCTTTACTTTGGCTGGTGTCGGGGTGATTGGCTTGGTGAAAAGCACCGCCGTCACCGCCGTGCTGTTGCCCTACTTAATTTTAGCTGTGCCGATTGTGGATATGTCAGCCGTAATTGTGCAACGGCTGTTACGCGGCAGTTCCCCTTTCATTGGCGATAAATTCCATCTACATCATCGGTTACTGAAAGCTGGTCTGCCACAACGCTTGATAGTTTTGTTTATCTACGCTTTAACTCTGTGGGTGGGAAGCCTGGCGTTGGCTTTGGCTAACGTACCCAGCGGGCTAGCTTATGCTTTTGGCGCAACGTTGCTGCTGGGTTATACCAGTTGGCAAGTTTGGCGATCCTCCCGTGTCAGAGGCGAAGAGTAAAAAGTTATGAGTGCTGAAATTATTTGTGTTGGTACGGAACTGCTACTAGGCGATATCCTCAATAGGAATGCTTATTTTTTGGCGCAGCAACTAGCATCTCTGGGAATCCCCCACTATTATCAAACGGTGGTGGGAGATAATCCAGAACGTCTCAAGCAGGTGATAGAAATTGCCCTGCAAAGATCGCAAATCTTAATTTTTACTGGTGGGCTTGGCCCGACTGCGGATGACCTGACAACGGAAGCGATCGCAGACTTTTTTGGCGTTCCCTTGCTGGAGAAACCGGAAATTATCGAAGATATTGCGCGGAAATACGCCCAGCGGGGGCGGCAAATGACGCCCAGTAACCGCAAACAGGCCCTGATGCCAAATGGTGCCTCAATTTTACCCAATCCAGGCGGTACAGCCCCTGGCATTATCTGGCAACCGCGCCCAGGTTTGACGATTCTCACTTTCCCAGGTGTCCCCAGAGAAATGCAGCGGATGTGGCAAGAAACCGCTGTACCCTATCTCAAAAGTCAAGGCTGGGGCAAAGAAATTATCAAAAGCCGGATGTTAAGATTTTGGGGAATTGCTGAGTCGGCTTTGGCTGAAAAAGTTGCCCCTTTTCTAAATTTGCCCAATCCCACGGTTGCTCCTTATGCTGACTTTGGAGAGGTACGCTTGAGAATTTCCGCAAGGGCGGAATCGGAGTCCCAAGCGCTGGGGTTAATTGACCCTGTGGCGCAACAATTGCAGCAGATTGCGGGGCTGGATTATTATGGCAGCGACACTGACACTCTTGCCTCTGTGGTGGGGCAGTTGTTGCAAGCAGAGGGTGAGACGCTTTCGGTTGCGGAATCTTGCACTGGAGGCGGCTTGGGGCAGATGATCACAGCTATAGCCGGAAGTTCTAGTTACTTTCTGGGCGGTGTCATTTCTTACGACAACTCGGTGAAAATTTCCCTTTTGGGTGTCAATCCAGAAGATTTATCCCAATTCGGTGCGGTAAGCGATGTAGTTGCGACAGCGATGGCGGTTGGGGTGCGATCGCGTCTCTCCACTACGTGGGGGCTTAGTATAACTGGTATTGCAGGCCCAGGTGGAGGTACGGATGCTAAGCCAGTTGGCCTTGTCTACATTGGATTAGCAGGGCCAAATAGCATTGGGTCAAGTTTTAAGTACCAGTTAGGTCAAAATCGCGAACGTGACTCAATTCGCTACGCCAGCGCTTGTAATGCTCTTGACTTGCTGCGGCGAAAATTGCTGACCCGCTGAGCCTTCGATCTGTCTTTTGGCTGATAGAGGACACAAAAACACTCTTCTATGGTGGGAGAGAGATGCTATTTCCTAATGTGCTAGGGTTAAAATAATAAATCTTATTAGTACAATAGGATTTAAGAACTGTCAATTTTGCCCAGTTGTAAACTATTTATCCTGGTTGTATTGCAGGAGCCGTCAGTACAATGGACTACATAGAAAACGTGTTGGAAAAGCTTAAAGAATGGGCGCGGAAGCTCATCGAAACGCTGCTAGGGCCGGAGGCTGAGCCGGAACCGGAACCAATTCCAATACCCGTAAACGAGCGATCGCGCCAAAGACGTTAGTGTAATACGTGACTCATAAAACTTTGGGCGCTGTAAGTGTTTTGGTACTGCACGGGCCAAACCTGAACCTGCTGGGACTGCGAGAACCAGGGATTTATGGATCTTTAACGTTGGATGAAATTAACCACCTGTTAGAGCAAGAAGGGCAAACGCTACAGGCGAAACTTTCTATCATCCAGTCGAATCACGAGGGTGTCTTAGTTGATGCCATCCAGAACGCTCTGGGGCAGCACCAAGGCATTTTGATTAACGCAGGGGCGTATACTCATACAAGCGTAGCCATACGAGATGCGATCGCGGCTGTGAACCTTCCCACAGTTGAAGTGCATCTGAGTAACATTTATCGCCGGGAAGCTTTCCGGCATCATTCCTATATTGCACCAGTGGCAATTGGGCAAATCAGCGGCTTTGGTTCACAAAGTTATCTGCTTGGACTACAGGCGTTGATTCACCATCTGAAAGAAAATTAAAAACTAAAAGTCTAAAACTTTATTATTTTTTAATTTTCCCTTAAATAAGGTCACGGCTGTGCCGTGACCTTATTTTTGCAGGCAAGATACCTGAGCTAGAGATGAGAAGATCAGATTTATCGCATCGGGTTGCCATTAGGAAATAACCGCTGAGAATCACGATCGCCAGCAGCGTCATTTTGGGAATTGCGAACCAGCACCGTATAAATTTCCGTTGGGATCTCAATTCCAGCCTTGTGCAATGCCTCTTTAATTGCCTGATTGGCGCTAGAAGTAGTCTTGAGAAACTCTAAGCGTCGGGAATTTACCCAAAAGCGTATTTCCATACCCACACTGCCAGCAGCTAGTTCTCGAACCAAGACTTCTGGCGGTGGGTTCGGCTGCACTCCTTCAACTTGGACAACAGCATCGGTTATGACTTGCGTAGCCGTATTGATATCTGCCTTATAAGTAATGCCCACCGTTACCGAACTGCGCCGATAGGAGTAAGCAGTGTTATTAGTAATACTCGCTTGAAAAACCTCTTGATTAGGAATATAAACCTTTCGCCCGTCATAGGTATTAAGGGTTGTAGCCCTCAGTTGAATTTGGGTGATGGTTCCCTCGAATTCCTTAATCACTACCTGATCGCCTAAGCGAAAAGGTCTGCCTGCCAGTAAAATCATTCCAGAAATGTAATTACTAAAAATTTCTTTAAGACCAAAACCGATAGCAACGCTAGTTAGTCCCACCGCTCCTAGTAAAGCTCCAAAGTTGAGTCCCAAGACACCCAGAGCAACTACTGAGCCAAATACCCAAACACCACCGTATCCCACTCGTCCCAAGAGGATTTCAGCACTGCGATCGCCTTCTGTCTTTTGCGCCCATTTCAAAGTGACGTAACGCATTCCCTTGGCAAATCCCCAAGTGATGCCTATCACCAGCAGCGTCCCTAAAATTGACGGCAACTTGCTTATCGTGTCGCGTAGCAAATCCCGCACAGTAATATATAGGCGCTGTCCGACATCAATGGCTAGAGACGGTTTCTCAAAAGCCCCATTCAATTGCCTCGCCCACCTCTCGGCAAGCACTTCTA
Organism: Trichocoleus sp. FACHB-90; assembly: GCF_014695505.1. Taxonomy (NCBI): domain Bacteria; kingdom Bacillati; phylum Cyanobacteriota; class Cyanophyceae; order Leptolyngbyales; family Trichocoleusaceae; genus Trichocoleus; species Trichocoleus sp. FACHB-90. The sequence continues at coordinate 5,473 of NZ_JACJOK010000004.1, read as the reverse complement.
CAGGCAAACCGAAGTCGCGGGCATCCTGTTGAGTCACTGTCATCAAGACGCGGTTATTCACCTGTAAGGTGGCGATTTTCTTGGGATCATCGGGCTTGACTATGACTTGCTCCAAAGCTTCGGGTTGTGCCAGCACGCTAGCAATACGCCGACTGATAATTTGCGATCGCTCCTTAGCGCTGAGTCCCGCCAAACTTCCGACTTGAAAAACTGGGTATCCTCTGACTATGACATCAGCAAAATAAAGTTCTTCCCCGTAAACCTTTACAGGCGTAGGTTTCGGCGTAGGCATCTGTTGGGTTCCAGCTGGAGTTGCTGTGAACAAAACGCCAGTGATGACGATTAAAATCTGGAAGTGATGTATTTTATTGCGAGTGGAACGATGAAAAAGGTTTTTCATGTCAATTCCAAAGGAGAACCCACACCACAATAAGTTAAGTTGTTGGCATCTGACTTCTGACGCGAGACAGGTTTTATAGCGATCGCATCTAAAAATTGAGTAATTGATTGATAGCTAAGTGCAGCTCATGCAGTAAATCCACATCTTTTGATAGATGGAGAAACTCGGCTTTTGGCTAATCTGCCATTATTTTTAATAAGGTGTAATAAGTTACAGGTATTAAGCAACTATGGCAGTTTAATTTAACTAGAAACATTCAAAGGTGAAAAGTATGCTTACTGCCAATAAAGGATTTATTCCAGAAGATTTATTTAAGGCTCCAGAATATGAATTAGCTAAAAATCATAATAAAGAATTACCTGATGTTGAAAAAATCGCTACCAGAGCCAGATATTTAGATTCATTAGCACCGATTAGCGCCATCCAAGTTTTTGAAGAAATACCTGGCATCAAAAAATCTACTATTTCACTTAATACAGAAACTTTCTTTGAGGTTTGGAATGTTATCTCAGGTCGGGTATTACTTCCTGAAGATTTGGAGTTTCTCAAACAAGACGCTAATCGAGTTGAGTCAATAGCTAAAAACTTGCTTTGGTTAGGTGAATCTTGGCTCAGTTCACAAATTTTTGAGAAAAAGCTAAAAGTTGAAAATTGGGAAGATGTGCAAAAAGTAGTGAATAGATACGAATATGAGTATGAGTTTATAGATATTGTTGAGGTTCCTTATAAAGTTAGTTTAGAACCCCATAAAAATAAATTTGGGGAGGTTAATGAATATTGGGGCGTGTATCCTACTTGTTGGAATATATCTCTAAATAGAACACGCGGCTTTAATGGGTGTTACATCATAAATGACTACAATTCATCTTACAGATTTAATATAGAGGTTTGGGCGGGAATCCCGTTTTTTAGGAACGTAAAGACTGGAGAAGTAGTAACGCTAGAAAATTTATAGAGAAAATGCGATCGCTTGGGTGCATCCCAGTTTTGCAAAAATACCTGGCGATTTCCAATCGCGCCTACACAAACAAAGCCTGCCTCCGCAGGCTAAATTGAGTCCGCGCAGGCGGAGTTGGTTTGTGGAGCATCGAGACTTCCAGTGTGTGGGGATTTGGAAATACGGGATGCTCCCGATCGCATTCTCTCTACTTAGATGGTTCCAGACTAAGAATCCATCTGACCTTATTGGATAGCGAGAACTGGGGGCGCTAGATGCCCTATTTGCGGGAAAGACCGGGAAAAGATAAATCCAGCCGCCGCGTTCCATGAGTAAGGGGCAAGGTCTAGGCTTTTATGGAGCGGCTGCATAGTCTACCATAGAAATCATGCGCTACTCACTTTTAAGTCGATTTCGCGGCACCTTATTGGGGGCTGCAATTGGGGAAAATTACGCCTATAAAGGCAAAAAACAGCCGCAGCATTCTTCTAGCTGGGGTAAAATCGCGGTTTTGGGTGCAGAAAGCTTAATTAAGCAATCTAGATTAGATTTAGAAGATTGGTATCGCCTTAAAAGGGAATTCTTGGAACCAGAGGCGATGAATCCCGTCTCTACAGAAGCAATTATTTCGACGTTAACTGTCGTGTTATTTTCCCACGAGTATAAAGCGAAACTGCGGCAAAACTTGCAACAAGTTGCCAGCGTTTTTTCAGACGACCCAGAATTGCAGGATGCGGTGTTGGCGGTGGGATATGCGATCGCGCAATCTCTCAGAGAAAAATTGAATCCCGTCACATTAATTCCCAAAACCCTCGCCTTTCTAGAAAATTCCCAGACACCTCTGGTGGAACAACTGAGTGCAGTTCAAATATTATTAGAGCAGGGCGCTGGCTTAGAGATGGCTGTAACCCAACTTTGTAGGGATGCCCAGCCAAATAGTACCCCAATTGCCCTAGCCTTTTACTGCTTCCTTAGTACCTTAGAAGATTTTCGACTCAGTATCGCCCGTGCGGCTCGTAGCGCCTACCAAACCGAGATTACCTGCGGTTTAGTCGGTGCAATGTCTGGAGCGTATAACACTACCGGGGGCATTCCTGTGGGATGGCGGCTACCTTGTAAACAGCATTGGGGAATCACGTCAATAGCCCAATTGCTGCAACTATCCGACCGCCTCTTTGCCGTTTGGTCTGGTGTTTATGACCCTTCTACAGATGTAGAGACACAAAATTTTGCGTCTCTAAGTAGCGCTGTGGCAGCTCCCCGCGTAATTCAGCCGCGTTAACTTTTTTTAGCCCCAGGGATATATGCCAAGATTATACTTGTTAAAAGGAAATTAAATCTGATAACATTATTTCCCCACAGGGGGCTAGGCATTCCCATCGGAGTTCTGTAAGGTAGGAAGAAGCCAACAATCGGGTGCCGCCTAGAGGTAAAGATTGCTGTTAGATGCCTTGAATCCAAGCAAAGTTAGCTCCCTCTCACCACGCCTGTCGCCTGAAACGGCAGTCATAACCATACTATGAAGACGCTTCAGTCATTGACGCATCAGCTTGATCAATGGCGGCGAACGAACCAGCCTATTGGCAGTCTTTTTCCATCCCGCTCATCTCGTCCAGCAGCTGGATCGGCGCGAGGCTTGCGGCTAGGTATTAATTCTACACTCCGTAGGCGAGGAAACCGTCCCAAGTTCGTTTGGATGCTGGCAGTGGTGTCTCTCACGGGGACGATGGGACAACGCTTTTACAATGCTCCGAAGCTGGATGTCGGCAAAACAGCTCCTCAAACCATCCGCGCTCCCTATGATGCCAGCATTGAGGATTTAAAGACTACGGAAGAAAAACGCAAAGCTGCTCGCACAGGTGCTGTACCAATCTTGATGGTAAATCAAGATGTCACTCAACAAGTGTACGAGGATCTGGAGCGATCGCTTCGCACCGCCGACGACCTTCGACAAATCGCCGGTTTTTTTCCTTTAGTTCCAGCTAATGTATTGTCATATCCCACGCAGATTGCCCTCCGTAAATGTCCGGAATGGGAGTGGCGGGCTGTGCTGGCAGCAGTTGACATTGATATGGATGTTAACCAATCCCAGTTGGGGTCATTGCCTGGTGCTGATGAGCAATTGAATGCGTCTACAGCACCAGCTGCGGTTGAACTCCGAGCCTACCATAAGACGGCTAGCCCAGAACAGTTTTCCATCCTGATTGATACAATTACCCAAGCACGCGATCGCTACGACAAGGCTTTAGCTGCGCTCTCAGAAACAGGCACCAGAAGTCGCTACGATGTTTTCCTGCTTGACTTATCAAATGATGTCTGGCAAAAAACCCAAACGGGCATCCTGCAAGCTGCCGAACGCATTCTTACCCAAGGCATTCCTCCAGGCTTACCTGACAGTATCTTACAGGAGGCGCTGAAAGTCCATCTGCGTTCGTTGGTTCCCATCGAAGCTGAGCCTGTAGCAAACCAGTTGTTGCTTTGGGCGCTACGACCTAACTTAACCGAAGATCAAGAACAAACGAAATTATTCGCAGAACAAGCAGCACAAGCTGTAAAGCCGCAAATGGTGATGGTGCGCGAGGGCGAGGCGATTGTCCGAGCTGGTGAGGTAATTTCTCAAGCAGATTTTGTGCTACTAGATTATTTCAATTTGAGTCGCCGGGGCATCAGTTTGCCTGGTGTACTGGGGTTTGGGATTCTGATCACTGGTGCTGTTGGTACTTTCTGGCTGGTGGAACGCCGATTTCACCGGAAAATGCGGCAAAGAGATCACCTGCTGGTTTTGCTGCTAACTTTGAGTACGCCAGTGCTGGTGAGTTTGGGTGTTGGCTACACGAACTTAGCAGCTGTTGGTTTACTGGTGGGCAGCTTTTACGGTTCGGCTTTGGGAATCACGGTTGTGGGGCTGCTGAGTGCCGTGTTACCAATTAGCCTGAAAATCGGCTGGGATTATTTACTGGCTGGTGTTGCGGGTGGGATAGTGGTGAGCCTGTTGGCTGGGAGAATGCGATCGCGCGAAGAATTGGCTTTTGTAGGTGTTGGCGTAGGATTAACTCAAAGCACTGTCTACCTGCTGGTAAATATTATCTTCAGTGCAGCTGCTGGTTCAATTTGGTACACCGTCCTCCAAGAAGCTGCTTTATGTGGTCTTTCCGGTTTAGCTTGGAGTATTGTAGCCCTTGGTCTTAGTCCCTATCTCGAACACGTCTTTGACCTGGTTACACCGATTCGTCTGGCAGAACTCGCTAACCCCAACCGTCCCCTGCTGAAACGATTAGCTGCTGAAGCTCCCGGAACCTTTCAACATACCCTGTTCGTGGCTACGCTGGCAGAAGCGGCAGCCCGGAAACTTGGTTGTAACGTGGAACTCGTCAGAGCGGGTACACTATACCACGATATCGGCAAAATGCACGACTCATTAGGATTTATTGAAAATCAGATGGGCGGGCCAAATAAGCACGATGAGATTAATGACCCCTGGAAGAGTGCGGCAATTATCAAAAAGCACGTTACCGAAGGCGAGGTGATGGCGCGGCGGTGTCGTTTACCAAAAGCGATTCAGGCGTTTATCCCGGAGCATCAGGGAACAATGCTGATTGCCTATTTTTATCACCAAGCGCAGCAAATCGCCGAAAAAGACCCCAGTAAAGTTGTGCGGGAGGAGGATTTCCGCTATAACGGCCCAATTCCCCAGTCGCGCGAAACGGGGGTGATGATGTTGGCGGATTCCTGCGAAGCGGCGTTGCGAAGTCTCAAAGAAGCCACACCGGAACAAGCCCTAGCGATGATTAACAAAATCCTCCGCGCCCGTTGGCAAGACAACCAGCTAGTAGATTCTGGGCTGACGCGAGAAGATTTAACCTGCATTGCCCAAGTCTTCGTGCAAGTCTGGCAACAGTACAATCACCAACGCATTGCTTATCCTAAATTAGTAGTTAGTTCAGAGAAAAGTTGTCAGGCATCCGTTTGAAATAGCTAATAGCTAAGACTATTGGCTAATTGCTAGAAAAGCTTATTTACTATGGCTCTACCGAACATAGTATGTAAAATAAACTGAAACTAGCTGGCAAAATGCCAAGTCAGAAAACTTCTTAATTTGAAATTGTTGAAGTTTCTAAACCCATAACCTCTTCGTT
>NZ_JACJOK010000039.1:0-4516 GCF_014695505.1 Trichocoleus sp. FACHB-90 | reverse complement strand
TGTAGCATTGTCTGCCTCGACGATGTCCATTTTTAGCAGTTTGAGTGGAGTTACATTGAGGACATTTCATACCTTTATTGTGCCACATCTAGCATTACTCTTTCAGCAACGCCTTTTAATCTATGTGTCATGAGGCAATTAATAAATGTGGTGTAATTACGAACTCAAATTAGCCGCATCATCTTAATTCTGCAAGAGGTCTAATGAGCCGATTATGTCTCTCCAGCGTCGCTTCTGTTCCTACTGCGGACAATCTTATAAGAAAGGTGAAAAAAGCATTAACTATATTCCCCCATTAACAAACCTCGTTCCCTCTGTGCCCACAGTTCTTCCAGTTCCGCAGGGGGTTGGAAATCGAGACAGCGACCGCCCTCAAGATTTCGGAGCGCCGAAGTCAAACTTCACCCGGTAGGGAGCCGGAAGTTGAGACAGCGATCGCGTCTAGGGAAGTTGAGTTAGGCATAACTTCTTAGCGAATGCTTACCCCTCTATTCTCCCTAATTACATTCGCTAAGAAGTAGCACCTGGCTATCCAACCTTGCCTGACCAATAAAATTCAGTCTCACTTCCTGTTGAATGCTTAAGGACGCCGGAGTGCCTAACATAGGTGACTTTGCTAGCTGTTGAGCGATCGCATTTAGGGAGATTGAGTTAAGCATAACTTCTTAGCGAATGCTTACCCGTCTATTTTCCCTAATTACATTCGCTCTCGAAGTAGCACCTGGCTATCCGATCTCGCCTGATTAGAGAGCTTTGACTTCCAGTAAAGCTGCAATCATCGCCTGAACTTCTACAAGTCAGATGGAGTGAGGGCGTCTAGCTGTTGGGCATGGCTTCGAGAGCGAATGCTTACCCGTCTATTCTCCCTGATTACATTCGCTCTCGAAGTAACACAGAGCAGTTTCACGGATCGCACTGGCTGGGTGCAAACACACGCTGACAACCTAAATAAACTTGACCGAATGTGGTTGCACACTAGAGAAATTAGCATTTCTCCAAAAAATAAAGCAAAATCTCTATCAATTTCGCGTGCAAGTTCAACCTGCCCGCTTATAATTCTTTCAGGGCTCGCAAGTTTACTTAGCATCGGGTGCTTCAAAGACGACCACGTTCTCACAAGTAAACCCTGAAGTGACTTCAGCTTCCAGAAAAGCACTCTTTAAGAGCGCTGTTGATGAACAACTAAATATTTGCCACGGGCTAGGAATTTTTTCCTAACTCAGAAGGTGCGAAAGTTTGCCAACCTGTACCACCAACTGAGATCTGCGCGATGAGGGCTAACCACGAAATAAATCGTGGGGAGCTAGACCGTGGCATTTACATTTTACTTAATCTGGCTCCAAACTTGTCAACTTTTTTTGCTTAAGTTTGGTCAAAGATTAATTAAATTCCTCCCTCCAAAGCCTCCATCGCGCACTACATATACTTTTGGAGGTTTTTATGGCGGCACCAACATCTACAAACAAATCTTTTTTTTCTCCCGAATATTTCCCAGCTCACCTGAACGAGTGGATGGACGGCAGCGGAATCTCACCTGAAATCGCTTGCCTCAACCTCAAAAGTCTGGAGCACCCAACCAAAATTGCTCAGCTACTCTCCTGGAAAGCCTATAGTGGCACAGCTGGCTGGTACGTCCAAGGAATTGACCCGATAACCGGCGCTTCTCGGAATTTTGGGCAGTTCAAACCCGACGAGGCGATTCAGTTCCCTGACTCGGATAAACCACAGAAATATTTCAGTTTCCCCAAAGGCGCTGTCTCAGAAGCTATCTTCCTGCGAATTTCTCTAAGCGCTTGGTATTCGATAGCTTGTCGTTATGGGGTGTCTATGCCAGAGCAGGTTGAAATTAATGATTCTGGAGAAGCCCTTGGTTTCTGGTCTTGGGTACTAGAACATCCAGAAATCCCGATTAGCATCACTGAGGGCGTTAAAAAAGCTGCCTGCTTGCTTTCCGGTGGCTATGTCGGAATCGCTCTGACGGGTGTCTGGAACGGTCAACAAAAGAAACGGACTCTGATACCGTCCTTACAACCTTTCATTACGCCAGGGCGACACGTTGACTTGGTATTTGACGCTGATATTTTGGTCAAGCCGGAAGTCCAATCCGCACTCAAGTTCTTGGGCCATCTTCTTAATGTTGCCAAAGCGATTGTCCGTATCGTCACTTGGGATTTACAACTAGGGAAGGGCTGCGATGATTTCATTGTGGCTCATGGTCAAGAGAAATGGGATGAAGTTGTGAATAACGCTACACCTTATAGTGAATGGCTCAAGAAACTAGAACAGCAGTTTCACGGATATCGCGGTGCTGACAATCAGCGTCAAAGAACCGGAAAGATTCCCCCAGCAGACCTGGTGGCTCATGAAATCGCCGCAGAGTACCGCGAACAACTCGCCTTCAACGATGAAATCGGTTATTGGATGCGCTATGAAGCTGACAATCCCGGTATCTGGTCTATCGAGACTAATGAATATATGGAGTCTATTGTCGCCAAAATTTTGGATTCTAAAGGAATCAGAGGCTATGGGAGCTATAGCTATGTCACCAATGTTGTTAAAAATCTGCGGGTTTTGCTGATTAAACGCAAATGGGTAGAACCCTCTCCTAAAGAACTGCTACCTTTCCGCAATGGGGTTCTAGAAGTATCTACAGGTAAGCTTTTGCCTCACTCGCCAGGTTATCACCTCACCTGGCAGCTACCCCGCGACCATGACCCTAATGGAAGGAACTGGAGCAGGATTGAAGCGTTCCTCGACCATCTTTCCCACGGCAATGCAGCTATTAAAGAAACGTTGTTGTGTTTTTGCAATGCTGTCTTAAAAGGGCGCAAAGACTTGCATAAGTTCCTGCACCTGATTGGTCTGGGTGGAACGGGTAAGGGAACGTTTGGACGGCTGCTGACTGATTTAATTGGGTCTGATAACATCTACAGCACGACTTTGGAGGATTGGTGTGGGAATCGATTTGAAGCTGCTAATGCTTATAAAAAGCGTTTAGTGGTGTTCTGGGATGAAGATAAGCAGACTGGGAAGTTGGGTAAGTTTCTTTCTCTGACGGGTGATGATTGGATACGGGCTGAGGAGAAGGGGAAAAAAGGCTTCCAATATCAATATGACGGGATGACGCTGGTTTTATCTAATATTCCTATCTTCACGGGGGATGCTGCTTCACGGATAGCGCGACGGGTGATTACGGTTCCTTGCAATAACTCGGTGTCAGTCCACTCGCGTCGTGACCTGAATGCTGAGTTCGCTGGGGAGTTAGATGCTTTTACTAATCATGTTTTAGGTCTCTCGGATACCCATGTTACTAAGGTGTTGATGGGGCTGGTGGATATCCCAGAATGCACGTTGGAGTTTTGGGAAAACCGCGCCCGTGTTGATTCTATTGCTGCTTGGGTCAATGATTGGGTAATTTACGATGTTTTGGCTATTACTCCGGTTGGTAATGATAAGGAGGAGGGATTAAACGGGACTCCTCGGACTTTGTATGGGTCTTATTGCTTGCACTGCAAACAATCTGGGACTTCTCCTAAAGCGAATAAGAATTTCAGTCCAGATTTATTGGAGTTGTGTCGGAGTGTCTTGGGTTGGGAGGTGTCGCGCAAGGTGACGAAGATAGGTAAGTTTATTCAGGGGTTGAGGCTACGTACTGACTGGGATAAAGAGATTCCAACCCATGACTTTTTGTTGATGCAGCGGGTGACGGATGAGAATTCTCTTGGTAATTCTTCAGATGCCGGATTAGGTGGTAGATTGGGTGACGGGTCAGAAGCTATACAGGGTATGCTTTCTAGCTTTGATGATGAATCTTCTCTTATTTATAAAGGAGATTGTAAGTCTGAATTAATAGTGACAAGGGAGTGTAATTGTAAAGAAGGGGAATTCAGTCAGCTGGCACCTGGTTTCAATGCTTTATCGGGTAAGGGTTTTGAGGAGCCATCAGGATTAGAAACTTTATGCGTCACTTGTGAGGAATCTCTAGAGGTGGAGTTAGCCAGTTTAGAGTCACCTGTATTAGATATGGTGTCTGATGCTGGTGAGGAGGCTCCGGCGTTGCAATTAGCTAAGTTACTGTTGCAGTGTCGAACTTGGGCTGAGGTTGAGAATGCGATTGCTTTATATGAGGCTTATGAAGATGAAGCTTGGAAGCTTTTGGAGCCCGAAAAGCAACGGCGGATTAAAAGTCTGGAGGTGGTGTCTTTACTCGAAGTTGGTTCGCGTGTGTGTATTGACCCAAGTTCTTGGAATCCTTTATCGCCTTATATCGGAAAGCTAGGTACGGTTAGGAAGGTGATGGAGGGTGGGTACTATGAGGTGCAGCCGGATGGGGAAAGTAAGCGCATCAGTTATGGAGTTGAAGACCTTAAACCTGTCCAAATGCCGGTTGGTGTTGGGGGTACGCAGGGTGGTTTCATGTTAGCCAGAGAAAAACCTGGTGAACCTGATTGGCAAGATCGCGGATACAATCGGGAACAGTGCGACAGCCTAAACGACGGGCTAAAGTAATCAGAAA
>NZ_JACJOK010000038.1:0-91832 GCF_014695505.1 Trichocoleus sp. FACHB-90 | reverse complement strand
GTCAGCATCCCCTGATGTATCGAGTGATGAAACCAAAGCCGAAATCCTGCAAAGGTTTTCGGAATTGAGGTGGAGCTTAGATACAAGCCCCCACTGTATTTGTGAGCCTTCGGTCGAACAAATCAGTGGTGGGTAGTTGACTACGGATTGGTTAAGTTTCCATCCCCCCACCTGCGGCGATCCCCTATTTTAGGGGTGAAGCGGGTAACTCCTTAGCCTCCCTTAAAAAAGGGGCATGGATTTGTTAACCCCCAATTTCCTGCATAGGGGCATAACAATGCCATGCTCCTATGTAGCGCGAATTTTGTAAGTTATTTAACCGACATTCCTCACGGACAAGTATTGCTTCCTGCTCTTGCCAAGCCAACCCTCCATTCAAACACGCTAGGATCGATCTAGCAAAATCAATTGTTTAACCCACAACCCCAGGAGACTCTTAAATGTTTCTCGATGAACTGACACCAGTATTCAAAGAATTCACCAAACACCCAGCAGCTTTCTTAGGCGGCTTTGTCTCTGGTATCCTCCGAGTCAACCTGAATGACGATCCAGTTAAAAGCTGGCTCGACGCGGAAGCTGGGGTTAGCTCCTATCCCTCCTCTAGCACAAGCAGTGATAACGGCAGAAGCAGTGGCCCTCAGTCAATTTCTATTGACTAACTCTCAGTAGTGCTGAGTCCTGAATAAGTAGTGTTATTTGGACTCAGCACTATTAGATTTCTTGTTAAATGTCATAGAAAATCAACATTAAAAAAGCCGCAACTGTGTAGGCTACATGACCTTGCACAATAAAATTAGTAGGCTATGATAGGACGAAATATAAAAGTTCAGCCCTATCAATGGTTGGGTTTAGGACTCGTGTAGCCGCACTTGTAGGCTTGGGTCATAAAATTTCATCATTGGTAAATAATGCTTGACCTTGATTTATAGTTCGCGTCTGACCATGTAAAGGTTCTGAACTTTAGTTCCTCTTTCAGCCTTATACATCGACATGACCATTTACATCGGAAACCTGTCTTACCAAGCTACGGAAGAAGATTTAAAAGCAGTCTTTGCAGACTACGGTGCTGTCAAGCGAGTTTTGTTGCCGACAGACCGAGAAACAGGACGTATGCGAGGATTTGCTTTTGTTGAAATGACAGATGATGCCCAGGAAGAAGCCGCCATTTCCGAATTGGATGGCGCTGAGTGGATGGGACGTCAGCTAAGAGTTAATAAAGCACGGCCGAGGGAGGACGATCGCAGCGGCGCGAAGCGAGCCAGATTTTAATTAGTGATTAACGCTTCGGTGCAACTTTACAGATTAGAAACTTTTTAAAAGGGAGCTAAATTTGTAGAGAGCAAGTGTGCGATCGCCTAACCCCCCTTTTTAAGGGGGGTTAAGAAAAAGGTGCAAAAAGTTGGGTTTATTAGTCATTGGTCATGGAGACGGAAAACAAAGGACTAATGACATGAATTTCAGTCTCCAAGGCAAATTCCTAAGCCTCTAGCAGTTTTGACCAGAGTATCATTGGGATCTACTGCCCTGTATTGTCCAATTGCTGAAGCAATTGGTACGCTGACAATTTCGCGGTTTTGCCAGGTGACAACTTGATCGTACTTGCCATCGGCAATCAAATCGACTGCGGCCACGCCAAAGGCTGTCCCCAGTAATCGATCCAACGACGAGGGGATACCGCCGCGCTGAACGTGTCCTAATACTGTGACGCGAGTTTCGGCACCGCTAGAGATAGAAATTTGCTCTGCCAGGTACTGACCAATTCCGCCTAATCGACATTCCCCAAATCGATCCATATTTTTAACTGGATTACCTTCCAGTGTGCAGACGGCTTCTGAGACAATGACGATGGAGAAGTTTTTTCCTTTCGACTGGCGATCGCGTATTTTGTCACAGACCTTTTCCAGGCTATAAGGGATTTCTGGGATCAAAATAATATCAGCACCGCCAGCAATCCCAGCATTCAGAGCGATATGACCAGCATCGCGCCCCATTACTTCCAAAATCATTACCCGACTGTGGCTGGCCGCGGTAAAATGCAGCCTGTCGAGTGCTTCGGTAGCAATATTAACTGCGGTATCAAATCCGATGGAGCGTTCGGTGCAGCCAACATCGTTATCAATGGTTTTGGGAATGCCTACTAAGTTGATCCCGCCTTGGTTTGCCAATCGCCGGAGAAGGGCTAAACTGCCATCTCCGCCAATGCCAATTAAGGCTGATAAACCTAGTTGATGGTAGCCAGAAATAATTTCCTCGGAGCGATCGCGCAAACTTCCATCCTCTAGGGGAAACGCAAAAGGATCGCCTTTATTTGTAGTCCCTAGAACCGTTCCGCCCATCGTCAATAAACGGTCTACCTGGTCAATGTCTAGAGTGATAACTTCCGGCGGACTGCTCATCAACCCTAGGGTAGACCGACAGATCCCCAGCACCTCCCAGTTATAGGTGCCAACTGCACGGTGGACTACTGCCCGAATTACAGCATTTAGTCCAGCACAGTCTCCACCACTGGTAAGGATTCCAATGCGTTTTTGTCCCATCTTGTTCTGATAATTGCGATCAAGAGGCGATATTAAACTGATTGTGGTTGCAGAGTTGTCTTTTCGACAAAAAAGTTGTCTAAAGATTGATTTCTTTAGTTGATCTGAAGTTAGACACCAACCTGATAAATGGCTCCCTAAGATAGAAGGTAAGGCGACCGGGCCTTGATACTGTTGGGGCAGTACCTGAAATTAACTGCCTTTGTTAATAAAGCGTTATCGATAGGGAGGAGGAAACACATGTCTAACGTGGATCAGCCTTTCATTCCGGAACAAGCCCTGGATCGCGACTGCATGACGTTATCTCGTCACGTTTTGCAGCAACTGCACAGCTTCGGTGCAGAAGCACAGGATCTCAGTGCCATTATGAATCGCATTGCCCTGGCGGCAAAGCTGATTGCGCGGCGGCTTACGCGAGCTGGTTTAGTCGCAGGAGCCTTGGGATTTACGGGCGAGATGAACGTGCAGGGAGAATCCGTCAAAAAGATGGATGTCTATGCCAATGACGTATTCATCTCGGTATTTAAGCAAAGCGGTTTAGTTTGCCGCTTGGCTTCCGAGGAAATGGAAAACCTATACTATATCCCCGAAAACTGTCCCATTGGTCGTTATACCCTGCTTTATGACCCGATTGATGGATCGTCCAATGTTGATATTAATATCAACGTTGGTTCTATCTTCGCAATTCGCCAACAAGAGGGTCTGGACGAAGATGGCACGGCTAGCGATTTGCTGCAAAATAATGGACGCAACCAAATCGCCGCAGGTTATGTGCTATACGGCCCCAGCACAATGCTGGTGTATTCTATCGGCACGGGAGTTCACGCTTTCACACTAGATCCCAGTTTGGGCGAGTTTATCCTGTCGAGTGAAAATATCCGCTTGCCAGACCACGGATCGATTTACAGCGTCAATGAGGGTAATTTCTGGCAGTGGGAGGAACCACTGCGAGACTACATCCGCTACGTCCATCGTCATGAAGGTTACACCGCCCGTTATGGTGGGGCGTTAGTGGGGGATATTCACCGGATTCTATTCCAAGGGGGTGTTTTCCTCTATCCTGGGACGGTGAAAAAACCGGAAGGCAAATTGCGCCTGCTGTATGAATCTGCTCCTTTAGCGTATTTGATAGAGCAAGCGGGTGGTCGAGCAAGTACGGGAACCCAGGAGATTTTGGATGTAGTGCCAGAAGCACTACACGCGCGATCGCCTTTGATTATTGGTAGCAAAGATGATGTCGCCTTGGTGGAGTCTTTCATTCAGGATCGGGCCAGGGCTGCTGAAGAAAGAGCTGTTAGAGAGCGATCGCGCATACCTCAGTGAAAGTATTTCCTTTTTGAGAAATCCTTTTTCACAGCAGGCTTCAAACCTGCTCAGAGAGAACATTATTTCTCTAAAACTACAACGACAATTACTAGGAGTCAAAAAAAATGACAGAGATGACAGAGATGCCAAACAATCATCTACTAGAAATTAAACAGTACGGTCAGAGTATCTGGATGGATAATCTGACTCGCGACTTGATTGAGACTGGCGAACTCAAAGATATGGTGGAAAATAAGGGGATCTGCGGGATCACCTCTAATCCAGCGATCTTTGAAAAAGCGATCGCAGGTAACGCAATCTACGATGCTGATATTGAAGCTGGAATTCGCGAAGGATTGCCAGTTGAGAAAATTTACGAAACTCTGGTTTTTGAAGATATCCGCAATGCTTGCGATATTCTCCGACCTGTGTATGAAGCATCCGATGGGCTGGATGGTTACGTTAGCATTGAAGTACCGCCAACTATCGCCCACGACACCCAAGCGACGATTGAGGAAGCCCGACGCTATTATCAAGAAATTGGTAAAGATAACGTCATGATCAAGATTCCTGGCACAACGGCGGGTTTACCAGCAGTTGAGCAAGTAATCTCCGATGGAATCAACGTCAACGTAACCTTGCTATTCTCAACTCAAAGCTACGAAGAAACAGCTTGGGCTTATATTCGCGGCTTAGAAAAGCGGGCGGCTGAAGGCAAAGACATCAGCAAAATATCCTCAGTGGCGAGTTTCTTCCTCAGCCGTATCGATATCAACATTGATGCACGGATTGATGCCAAGCTGAAAGCCGGGGTGGATAGAATAGAGAAAAAGGCAGAACTCCAAGCCATCAAAGGGAAAATAGCGATCGCTAACGCTAAAATCGCCTACCAGAAGTACAAAGAAATTATCGCAAGCGATCGCTGGAAAGCTCTGTCACAAAAAGGTGCAAATGTCCAGCGGTTATTGTGGGCTTCCACCAGCACCAAAGACCCCAGCTACAGCGACGTGATGTATGTTGATGAACTCGTTGGGCCAGACACGGTAAACACCTTACCACCGAACACCATCGAAGCCTGTGCCGACCACTGCGATGTTGCATCTCGCATTGAAACAGGAGTAGAAGAAGCTTATAACCTCATAGAAAGTCTCAAAGATCCCGACATCGACATTAATCTAGACGAAGTGATGGATGAATTGCTTGTCGAAGGAATTGAGAAATTTGTGAAGCCTTTTGAATCTCTAACAGCATCCTTGGAAGAGAAGATAAAACATCTGCAACCTGTGTAACTGGGTAATAGATAATAGGTAATTGGTAATGGGTTGGGCAACTCATTACCAATTAATAATCCTTCAATTAGTAATTAGTAATTAGCAACATCTATGGCCACACTGCTAGAAAATCCCTTGCGCGTTGGGTTGCGGCAGGAACGGGTACCAGAGCCGCAGATACTGATAATATTCGGGGCATCAGGCGACTTAACAAAACGCAAGCTGGTGCCAGCGATTTATCAGATGAAACGCGATCGCCGTATGCCGCAAGAAATCACAGTTGTAGGCGTAGCGCGTCGAGAATGGAGCCACGACTACTTCCGAGAAGAGATGCGCGAAGGCATCGAAGAATTTGGCGGTGGCATCGGGTCGGACGAATTTTGGCAAGACTTCGCCCAAGGTTTATACTACTGTCCCGGTGATATTGATAAGCCAGAAAGCTACCAAAAACTAAAATCCTTCCTTGCAGAACTCGACGGTAAGCGGGGAACGCGGGGAAACCGCGTATTTTACCTGTCTGTGGCTCCAAAATTCTTCCCAGAAGCGATTCGTCAACTGGGTGCAGCAGAAATGCTAAAAGACCCAGAAAAAACCCGCCTGGTAATTGAAAAGCCTTTTGGACGGGATTTGAGTTCTGCCCAGTCACTCAACCAGATAGTGCAGCAGGTTTGCAAAGAAAAACAAGTTTACCGGATCGACCACTATCTAGGTAAAGAAACCGTTCAGAATCTCTTGGTTTTCCGGTTTGCCAATGCAATTTTTGAGCCACTGTGGAATCGCCAATTTGTCGATCACGTTCAAATCACAGTCGCAGAAACTGTAGGCGTAGAAGACCGAGCTGGGTATTATGAAACGGCTGGTGCTTTGCGGGATATGCTGCAAAACCACCTGATGCAAATTTTCTGCCTCACAGCGATGGAACCCCCAAACTCGCTAGATGCTGACAGTATCCGCACGGAAAAGCTAAAAGTTCTTCAGGCAACTCGTTTAGCGGATGTGCATAACCTGGAATTATCAGCAGTAAGGGGCCAATATTCGGCAGGCTGGATGAAAGGGAAACCCGTCCCAGGCTACCGGGAGGAACCAGGAGTCGATCCCAACTCCACAACGCCCACCTATGTCGCCATGAAGTTTGCGATTGATAACTGGCGCTGGCAGGGCGTACCCTTTTATCTGCGGACTGGCAAGCGTTTACCCAAGAAGGTAAGCGAGATTTCTATCCAGTTCCGCGAGGTGCCGTTCTTAATCTTTCAATCTGCTGCCCAACAAGCTAGTCCCAACGTGCTGACTATGCGTGTTTACCCGAATGAGGGAATTTCCCTACGCTTTGAAGCGAAAATGCCGGGGCCAGATTTGCGTACTCGCACCGTAGATATGGACTTTAGCTACGGTTCTTCTTTTGGTGTCACCAGCTCTGATGCTTACGATCGCTTGTTAGTCGATTGTATGCTGGGCGACCAGACTTTGTTCACCCGTGCCGATGAAGTGGAAGAAGCTTGGCGGGTGGTGACACCAGCCCTCTCGGCGTGGGAGGGATTGACTGGCCCGGCTTCAATTCCCCAGTATGAAGCGGGAACTTGGGAACCAGAGGAAGCAGAACACCTGATCAATCAAGATGGTCGCCGCTGGCGAAGACTATAAAGGGGACTGGGGGCTGGGGACTGGGGACTAGGTAAGATTCTCAATTCTCCAATTCCCAATTCTCCAATCCCTAATTCCCAATTAACAATTAACATTACAACTGGCAACTGAGCTATGACAACACAATCTCCTCCCGTTGTTTCGCTACAAGCACCTAAAGATATTTCGCTGAGTGATATTGAAGCGGAACTAAATCAAATCTGGGAAAGCTACAGAGACAATACTGAAAATGGCGATTCGCCTGCTGCCGCTAGAGCCACTACGTTTACATTTGTAGTTTACGAACCCGAAGAAACCCAACACTTGTTAGCTGCTTTGGGATTCTACACCGGGCCAATTGATGGCATCGCTGGGCCGCGGATGAATTCAGGTTTGAAGGATGCCCAGAAAGCGTATGGACTGCCTCGTACTGGGAAGGCGGATGCTGAAACCCTAGCCCGACTGAGGGAAGACTTGGCTCATAGACGCTCTTCTGGTGCCATAAAAGAAGCACAAAGGAATGGAGAGACACAAGCAACGTTGAATGTCACAGGCTACGGAGTAGCGGATGCGATCGCTGCCTCAAATCCTTGTCGCATCATTGCCCTGTGTCCTCACTCCGGCATAGACGAAGGCGTAACCGTCCAAGTCTCTGTATATTGCCCGATGAACAAGCAAAGTAACAATACGTTGCTTTGTTGCGAATACATCACTCTACGCGGCACCGCCGATGCCCTAGAACGCATCGGCGGCATAGTAACAGCATTACTGATCGGCGATTTGCCTAAGTTTCTCTGGTGGAAAGCCACACCCGATCCCCATAATGCCTTGTTTAAGCGACTGGCATCAGTTAGCAATTCCGTAATCGTTGACTCTTGTCAATTTGGCGAACCAGAAACCGATTTATTGCGAGTGCATACTTTGGCGGAACAAGGTATCCAGCTTACTGACCTTAACTGGCGACGGTTGGCAGCATGGCAAGAACTGACTGCCGAGGCTTTCGATCCCCCAGAACGCCGTGCTGCTCTCACAGAAGTCGATAAAGTGACGATAAATTATGAAAAAGGCAATCCCGATCAGGCGCTGATGTTCCTGGGTTGGCTGGCAAGTCGTCTCCAGTGGCATCCAGTATCCTATAGGCGCGAAGGCGGCGATTACGATCTGAGATACTGCTCGTTCGTGACTGCTGACCAACGCCCGGTAGAAGCTGAGTTAGCAGGAATTCCCACCGCTGATTGGGGCGAAATTCCGGGGGATTTGATTGCCTTGCGGATGAGTTCGACTAACCTGGATGCTGACTGTTGTACGGTTCTGTGTTCGGAAACTAGCGGTTGTATGCGGATGGAAGCTGGGGGCGGCGCGCAAGCTTGCCGATTTGAGCAGGTAGCGCCTCTGAGTGATCAAAAGGCTGAGACTTTATTAGGTCAGCAGCTGCGTCGTTGGGGTCGCGATATGCTTTACGAAGAAAGTCTGGCGGTCACGGCGGAAATTATCAAGATGAATAAAGCTAATAGCTAATGGTTAACTATTAGCTATCCTTCAGTTAGCAGTTAGCAAGCATGGCTTTAGTAATCGCAGGCGATCGCAGTGGGGTGGGCAAGACGACAGTCACGCTTGCCCTACTGTCGTCTTTGTGTCGTCGGGGTGAAAAGGTACAATCTTTCAAGGTTGGGCCAGATTACATAGATCCGATGTTTCATCGGTACGTTACAAATCGTGCCTGTCGGAATTTAGATCCGGTGCTGACATCGGAAACTTATGTGCAGGAATGTTTTGCCCGTCATACTCAGGCGGTAGAGTACGCCTTGGTTGAAGGGGTGATGGGGCTTTTTGATGGTGTGGAGGGGACTGGGAACTGGAAATTGGGAACTGGGCAAGATTCCCAATCTCCGGTCACTTTTGCAAGTACGGCTCACGTTGCGCGGCTGTTGGATTTGCCGATATTGTTGGTGTTAGATTGCAGCAGGTTGTCGGGTTCGGTGGCTGCGATCGCCCACGGTTTCCGTTCCTTTGATCCCCGGCTCAAATTTGCGGGAGTAGTTTTAAATCGAGTCGGAAGCGATCGCCACTTGCAACTTCTCCAAGATGCCCTAGAACCTTTGCAATTGCCGATTTTAGGTATTCTTCGCCGTGAAGATAACATCAGCATTCCCGATCGGCATCTCGGTTTAGTACCCACAGCAGAATTGTCCCATCTGGACGCTTTGATAGATCGACTTGCCCACTTGGGAGATTGCTTTGACTGGGAACGCTTGTTACCGTTGCTGCAAGCGGGAACCTCTCCCCAACTCCGACCCGAACTTCAGACAGAAGCAAGAGGTAAGGTAAGATTGGCAGTTGCCCGCGATCGCGCTTTTAGCTTCTACTACGAGGACAATCTAGAGAGTTTGCGATCGCTTGGGGTAGAACTGGTATTTTGGAGTCCGCTGACCGACGACAGCCTACCAGAAGGCATTCAGGGGATGTATTTTGGGGGCGGGTTCCCGGAAGTTTTTGCCCAGCAGTTAGCTGACAACACATTCGTCCGGGATGCAGTCCGAAAAGCCATCTTAGCGGGAATGCCCACCTATGCCGAGTGCGGCGGTTTAATGTATTTGTGTCAGCAGATTGTATTTGAGGGAAATTCTTCCCCAATGGTGGGAGTTTTGCCTACTACAGCCGTCATGCGATCGCGTCTGACATTGGGATATCGGCAAGCCGTAGTTTTGCAAGACAGTCCCCTACTACCCGCAGGTACAACAGTTTGGGGACATGAGTTTCACCGTTCCCAGTTAACTCAGGAACCAGTTGCACCTCTATTTCAGGCACGAGGCTGCGATCCGCACAGTTCAACCACAGTCGAAGGATGGTTGCTGCATCAGCTTCATGCTTCTTATGTCCATCTTCATTTTGCTGGGTGTCCCGATCTTCCCGCCAGATTTTTAGAACATTGCGTGAGGTTTTCTCAAGCCGCAACGGACGCGATCGCCAACTAATGAAGCATCAAAGAAGTTTCTCTTGTTCTACTCAGCACTCGCCATTTTCCAGTCAGCCACCCTAGTAAGTATCACCCTCCCCTGCCCTATTGCGTTCAGCTGTTGTAAGCTTTAGCTAACAAAAGCTACCCTCTTTCGGACAGCCAGTATGTCTTCTGAACAGTTCCAAGCAGCACACGACAGCATCTATATCACTGGTAGACTACTCTTACAATACCTTCAAGAAATTCAAGCGGAGCGTCTGGCTAAAGGAAACGATACCAAATGCTTACAAAGTGTTGAGGAAGACATCACCAAAGCGCTATACGCTTTGAAGGAACACAACTATCAACTTGCAGTCATTGCCCCAACTAAAACAGGCAAAAGTACCTTTCTCAATGCCATAATTGGTGCGGATATTTTAGCAACTGAAGCCGCCGCTTGTACCGTTTGCCGTACAGATATCCGACATATTGACGTTGGGCAAGTGCCTAGATTTTTAGAATATCGAGAGGGGAAAAGACAACCTGTTGTTATTGCTGAAGGTGACGGTGCAGAAATTCACCAAAAATTTCTGGAACGTACCCAATATATTCGCAATCATAATAATCCCGACCATACCATCCGCTTTGAAATAGAGTATCCTATCGAAGCTATTAGCACCCTCTCATCCCTGGCTGGGTTTACTCTCATTGATACCCCTGGCGTAGCTAATGGGAATTGGGAATATCATTATTCCACAGAATTAAAGCAAATAACCTTGGAATCATTGCGGAAATGCCATGCTATTCTGTTTATTTTAAATTACACCTCTTCTACAGAAACTTTGATTTCAGATTGGTTTGGTGAAGTAATGGAAAGCCGACAAAATATATTAGCTGAAAAAACGAAAAATATTTACTTTATTTTGAATAAAGCTGATAAATCGATAAGTGTAAATACAGAAAATAATGATATTATAGAAAAAATCAAAATAGAGTTAGCTGGCTTGGGATTCTCTAACCCAATCATTTATCCTGCAAGTTCTAAAAAAGGACTATTGGCGAAACTGATTCTAGCAGATACAGCAGCTAACAGTCATACCAAAGAATTTGTTAAATTATTTTTGGGTGAATATCTCGAAGAAAATGAGGACGGTGAAATTAGAGTTCCCCAACCCATAGAGATTGCGTCCAAAGCCTTAAAAGATAGTGGCATAACAGCTATTCAAGAAACAATAATTCAAAACCTCACTAAAAATTATGGTTGGAATCTTATAAGTGATGTTTTAGCAAAACTAGATAAAGCTGCCAAGGCAATTGAGGATTCTCTAAATACCGAACTAAAAGTTTGGGGTATGGAAATCGAAGCTTTGAAAAATCAGGTAAAAGAGTATAGAGAAAAATATGAATCTGTAACTAAAAACATTGATTTAGTTCAAGAATTTTTAGAAGCAAAAAAGCAAAAATTAATTGATATATTTATATCTGAAATAAACCTTTTTGCTGAGAATGCTAAAAACGAGATTCAAAAAGAAATTGAACGGCTTGCTAATCTAAATACTGAAATTGAAAATTCAACAACAAATTTAAAGGTTACTCAGAGTAATGTTAACCCGGAAATCACAGAGATTCCTTTTTTAGGCGAATCTTCAATATTTGCCATAAATGAAAGGAAAGCTACTTTCGTAGAAGCAATAAAGCAAGCAGTTATTAATCTATTTAATAGTAATACTGATAACCCCGAAATTTCGCAAGTCTATAAACTTAGAGTTGCTACCAGGGAAGATGCTCAAAATATTCGACGTGCTATAAACGAATTTTTCGGTTCTCAAATTCAAAGCTGGTGGATAGACACGCAAGATCAGCTTATCAGACAGGGAACGCGCACTAGAGAGGAGTTGGTGCAAGAAATACAAGAGCAAGCCCAACAAATATCCAATGAAATAACTACTTATATAGAAGAAGCTTTGAAAATTGAATTGAACATTAATCCCATTCAGTTTCCGAGTTTTGAATTTTTAGGAATTGATACAGAAATTCAATCTCAGCAAGAGGTATATGCGAGGCTACAAAAAGAAACTACAACAGAGAGCGATCGCACGACTTCAACTAATATATATCAAGTCGATATTCCCTTTGAAGATAAGGGCGACTTCTGGGAAATTGACTTAACCCAAATAGCAGCGCAAATTAAGCTAAAGATAGATGCACAGGCTTCTATAAATCAAGAGATTTTCAAGCAAGTTATTGAAAGACAGATAGCAGCAGATTTCCAAAGTGCAGAGAAACAAGTTAAGGACTACATTGAAAGATTCAAAGATGAATTTAACTATTTGGTGAGCGAAAAACAAAAGCCAGAAGTAGATACCAATGAAATTTTAGTAAATCTTCAGGGTCAAAAAAAGCAACTAAATGAATATTTGTCAGAATTGAATTCTATTCGGGAATCTTTGAATAGCTGGAAGCCTGTGTAAATTGTGTAGGCTGGGGAATGCGATCGCTATTTCTGATATAGGCGCGATCGCATTTACCACAACCCGAAAACGCGATCGCTCTTGGAAAGATATTCTAGTATTGAATTTGAGACACTCCACAACCGACAATGGAGGTATCGATGGATGCTCTGATAGAGGAACTAGACGCAAAATTGCGCCAGTGGAAGCCTGATGTTGCCCAACAAGTACGGCAATGTGTAGCAGAAATCATTGAAATGGCCGATTGGGATGTTCTGGATATTCTGCGATCGCGAACTGTTGAGCAAGAGGTACTGGATTTACTAGATGAACCCGAAACCCGGTGAAGTTTGGCTTGCCGATCTGGGATTGACGGCGAAGACGCGACCCGTTGTGATTGTATCTCGCTACGATCCGAACCCACCACGGGCTTTGGTCATTTATGTGCCACTGACAACTCAGAATAGGGAAAGTTTATACGAAGTTGCACTGCCTAAGCTCCACTTCCTTGAGCGGGAATCTGTAGCAAATGTGCAAGGTTTGGCTTCTATCCCAAGAATGAGACTTGAGCGAAAACTGGGTAAAGTGCCAGATGAAGTGATGCTTAAAATCAAACAAGCTATTCTTTTCGCTTTGGATTTGGAGCCGGATGATCCACAAAATGGTTCATCCGAGACAGTTGGATAATGCGCGATCGCATTTACCACAACCCGAAAACGCGATCGCACTCTCTTATTCTTCGCGTCTATAGCGCTAACGCGGTTTATCCCCCTAAATTACCGGCCTTACTCAAATCCCCATCCTGAGTTTCCGCCCGATAAACACTCAACTTGTTATTTAATTCGCGGATGCGACGGGAAAGTAGACGAATGATATTCACCGCAATCCCCGGAGTTTCATCGATAGCGTCATAAAGTTGCAGCTGCGTCAACACTAGACAATCGCAGGATTCCAAAGTCGTAACCGAAGCCGAACGCGGTTCAGCATCGAACAGAGACATTTCCCCAAAGCAAGCACCCTGATCCAGTTGCGCCAGATCGCGATCGCCCAGATGTACCCTTACTCTACCTGAGACAACAATATAAAGCGATCGCCCTTCTTGTCCCTCGGTAAAAATGGTATGCTGCGCTGGAAAAGAAAGCTCATCCATTACAGAAGCCAGCCGCACCAGAAAATCATCCCGCAATTCTTGAAAAAGTGGGACACCCCGGACAAATAATAGGCGCTCAACGCTGGTTAACATAAATTTAATATTTTGTCAATAGCTAATTGCTAATTGTCAATGCAATTAGCCATACTTCCATTAGCATGAACTAATTATTTCAGCTCTGACATCATCTGCTCAACTTGGGCGGCTACAAGGCGGTCTGGGTCATTTTTCAGCACGGGTAGCATTTCTGCCAAAGCACGCGGCGAAGCTGCTTTCAGATAAGCCAGAACCGCCTCTCGCACAAAACCTGTAGGATGGCGCATACACACCAGCGTTTGTTCTGGCGTGAGACTCCATTTTGCCTGACGTGCCACATGAAAACAACAAGCCAAAGGCCAGTCTGACAGAAAGTGGCGTAATTCTAGCAAACGACGCAAGCGATCGCTTTTAGTCATTGGCTTATATGGCACCATTTCCGTCAAACTTTGCAGTTTTTCGCCTTCTGGTCGTCGGTCGAGAATTACCACAAGATTTCGCTTTCTGGCAATATCCAAAGTATTATCCAAAATTTCCAACCCCAAAGCGATATTAGAAGGCGAATCAGACTGAAGATTGAAAGCCGCAGCTTGAATGGAATTCAATGGATAAAGAAACTTCATCAACAAAAAACACCGCTCCACCACATCTGACTGCTCCTCTAAAAGCGCCCGCCGCAGCAAATCCAGTGCTGAATAAGTCTGGTCTATAGCCGATTTGAAACTATTAGATTCAGGAATCAGCACTCGTTCCTCAGAACGGCTTAAATCTTGAAGTGCAGCATACAGTTGCCCGATAAACAGCATTTCCTGTTCAATTAAGGTTTCCACACCACTGCGTCCTAATCGGTCGAGAACCCCTTCAATTCCGGCTTCATTAGGCATCTTCAGCAGAGTGCGGAGAATGTTGCGTCGCGTTGTCCCCCAACCCGTTTTCAGGTGAGCCACCAATTGATTGAGCGCTTCTGGCGTGCCAATCTGACCAAGGGCGACCCAAGCTTGTAGCCGCGCCAAATCTGGCTTATGGATATCTTCAGCCAGTTCAACCAGCATCGGTATTGCTTCATCACCTAGACGCACGAGGGCGCTAATTGCGGCTTCGCGGGTAGACTTGTAGTAAAGTCCCCGCACCAAAGCTGGATAATATTCGTTTAAGTGAGTTGATGCGATCGCTTCGAGTAAGGCACAGCGCACCCGCAAAGACTCATCTTGCAACAAACTGGGAATATAAAGTCGCAACCCCTGCAAATAATCCGCCTCCGATAGCGCCCGACAACCCATAACTCGTTCCCGTTCCCGTTGATGGGTTAGCATCCGTCGCACAGTATTAGTAGCCTCCGCTTTCTCCGTAGGCGTACCTCGGCGTAAAATCAGGGCAGCAGCAGTTCCTCGCACTACTGGGTCTACACCTGGGCGAAGATAAGGCTGTAACTGCCCTATATCCGGCTCGTCTTGAGTTATCCAAACATAGCGCAGAGCCAGAGCAAGAACTTCAGGATTAGGTTTTTGGGCAATTAAATCCTGAACTGGGTCTAAATAAATCTGACTTGGGTTTAGCAGCATTGCTTCCAGGCTCTGACGCTGCAAGGACGGTGTGAGGTGAGTCAGTAGGGGAGCGAGGACTTCCCCAACGTCCTCCAAGTCTATTTGGCACAACAGTTCTATACAAGAGCGTTTATCGGCTTCCGTTCCTGGTTTCTCTAAGGTTTCGATGATGGTACGCTTGAGAACGCGCAAATCCACATCCGAGACACTCAAGCGTTCTCCTTGGGCGCTCTGAACCAGTAAGCCGACATAGCTTGACCGTAACAGCCAAACTATGAGTAACCATACGAGAGCCACAATTAAGATGGCGGCGACAAAAACCCAAGTTTGGAGATACTGTAATGTGTTCTCCGACAGGTGATGAAAAACAAAAGCTAACAGGCTGATGACACCTAAAATCGCCACTCCAGTAAATCCGGTGGAGAGAGATTCAGCAATACCCCGCACCTGAGCCATAACCGAGCTGCGGATGTTGTCTGGGAGAGGTTGGAACAGAACAGGCCCAATAGCAGCAATCAGAGTGTAGCGTAGTAATTCGTCTATGAATTTCAGGCAGATTAGACCAATAAAAAAATTGCCTATGCCTGTGAGGGAGATTAAGCCAAGGATAGCGATCGCTCCTGGTAATAACATAGCAGCGACAAATACCCCCAGTCGCTCTATGGCACGACTAGAAATAAACCACTGTGTCCCCAGCTCGCACAAACCCACAATCCCGCTAAATAATCCTAGGAAGCTGGCAATTTGCTTACTGTCCAACTTCAGCTCTAATTGACTGAGATATTGGAAGTCTATTAACAGGTACAAAATCTGCCCAACCACGAAGAAGCCAAATAGCGGAATTGCGTATCGCTGTAGCGGCCCTCGGAGGCGGCGCGAGGTAAAATCTGTTTCTTGGGCAGCACTACCTCTATAAGGAGCAGCAGGGAAGGCTTGGCTATAGCGTTGGGTAAGATAAAAAAGGCTTGTGGCTCCCACTCCCATCATCAGGGCGGCGACTATAGAAACATTATTCAGCCCAACTGTGGCGACGATGAACGGGAGAGAAAAGCCGCTGACGACATCTGCAACTAGAATGCCGCTACTAATGAGCGGATAAGTGCGTTTAATTTCCCGAATATTAAATAGTTGATTAGCTGTGATGGAGGTGTTGATGTCATTAAGGACGTTAATAGCTTCCACCCACAGGCGCATCAGAAAGACGATAACGCCAGACAAATAGACAATACTCAACCCCACGCGAAATAGGAGTAGGGGGGCGACTGCAAGAATAGCAACTACGACAATTACCGAGCGCAGGGGCAGAATCTTTTGCATCCAAGAATACACCACCCCCAGCCCGGAACCGATCCCTGCCGAGAGAATATAAAACAAGGGCAGGGATTCTGCTCCATACTTTTCGAGAAATAAAGCGACGGTGCTGGCTTCTGCCCAGATTATCCCCACCGAGGTTGTGGTGTAGAAGGCGAACATCAGTAATGTTCGCTCTCCTTCTTCTGGGCGGAGATTCACCCACTGGAGGAATCCCCGTCCCCAGTCGGACCAAGACCAAGTGCGATTGTTCAGTTTCATGCCGCTCAAGGGAGAAGTCAGTTTTAGGAGGCGATTGATCTGGGCAACAGCTTTATTATTCCCACCCAAATACTTCACCCGTACAGGCAGGATATAAAAGCTTACCCCCATTCAGGAGCGAGGAGTCAGGAGGCAAGGTTTTTCTTATGGATTTTGTCCCCTTGATTCTGCCTCCTGTATTTTGTCTCCTGTATTCTTGATGGAGGTTATTGCCACCAGTTCCAGACTTTTAGTCTATCCTTTGGTGACTGTTGTCAGTCTCCTGACTTCTTCTTTTAGGCTATTTTTTTGGAGACAGTAGCATCATCATGTTGCGACCTTCTTTTTTGGGAGCTTGCTGCACTTCCGCCAATTCCTGCAAATCTGTCGCCATCCGTTGCAGCAGTTCCTCGGCCAAATCGCTGTGTTGAATTTCTCGACCTCGAAAGGTAATCGTAGCTTTAACCTTATCTCCCGACTTCAGAAAGCGCTCGGCTTGATTGACGCGCACTTGATAGTCATGCTCCTCAATCTTGTAGCGCATCTTCACTTCCTTGACATCCGCCGTATGCTGATTTTTCTTGGCTTCCCGCGCTTTTTTCTCTTGCTCGAACTTATACTTGCCGTAGTTCATAATCCGGCAAACGGGCGGCTCTGCCTTGTCGCTCAGCAAAACGAGATCCAGCTCTTTTTCTTCGGCAATGCGTAGAGCCTCATTCGGTGCCATAATACCCAACTGCGTGCCATCGGTATCAATGACACGAATTTGGGGAAAGCGAATTCTTTCGTTGATTTGGGGTAGATCGCGCGTGCGTCTTTTTTCAATCACAGGCATTAGGTTATTTTTGCTCGGTTAATTGTAATGGTAAGTAAGTTAGTTTGTCCAAGTAGCAAGCTTGCCGCCAGAGCGATCGCCTCTGACAAAATGCTCAGGAGCTGTTTTCAATTCGATGAGAATGAACCCAAGCTTTGCGCTCCTTGTATTAGCCATTCTACTTAGTCTGATATGGTTTCTGTCCAGGGTTGTAATTTAACTTTCAATTGAGCTAGGCACTTGTCGCCAATCTGATAACTGAAGTCTAGGGACGGCGATCTGGATAAATCCTCCTCACACAAAGGCTGAAAGCTTTACCCTCCATAGCTTTTATAGCTAACTTGCAAGTATTACCGCCAGCGCGATCGCTTTCCTAGCTTGCCTTTTTTCCGCCGTAATCAAATTATCCTCGATCTGAATTTTAAACAGCAACCGGCTGCAAACCTCTAAAATAGAAGTTAAGACACCGAATTTGTAAACATTTCTTAACTTGAGGCAAATGCGATCGTGACCCAGCATTGGCAGCATCGGGTTGGCAGTCAGAGAGACTGGGTTTGGCGAGGTTGGCAGACTCGCTATACCTACATCCGTGCATCTCAACCAAGTCAGATAACAACCCCCGTGTTGCTGCTGCATGGATTCGGGGCTTCTATTGGACACTGGCGACACAATCTAGGGGTTTTGAGCCAGTCCCACACAGTTTATGCCCTGGATATGCTGGGATTTGGAGCTTCTCGGAAGGCACAGGCAGATTATAAAATTGACCTCTGGGTAGAGCAGGTTTATGATTTCTGGCGCACTTTTATTCAGCAGCCAGTGGTGCTAGTGGGAAACTCGATTGGTTCGCTGGTTGCTCTAGCGGCGGCGGCGGCGCATCCGGAGATGGTGCAGGGCTTTGTGATGATGAGTTTGCCCGATCCGACGATGGAAGAGGAGGCGACTCCCAAGTTCTTACGACCTTTGGTGGCGAGTGTTAAAGGCGTTGTGGCATCGCCCCTAGTTCTGAAAAACGTTTTTTCTGTGGTTAAACGCCCATCTTTTGTCCGCAAGTGGGCAAGCCTAGCTTACTCTAACCCCGAAGCTATCACCGACGAGCTGGTGGATATTCTCGCAGGCCCTGCCCAGGATCGGGGTTCTGCTGCGGCATTCTGCGCCATCTTTAAGGCGATGACTGGGACACAGTTTGGCCCTAGTGTCACCAAGCTGCTGCCAACCTTAAATGTGCCTATGCTCCTGATTTGGGGGCGTAAAGACAAGATGATTCCCTACAGTCTTGTAAATCGCTTCAACAACCTCAACCCAAGGCTCCAGTTAGTTGAGGTAGATGCAGGTCACTGTCCCCACGATGAATGCCCTGACGAAGTTAACCAGATGATCCTCGACTGGCTGGAAACTCTAGCTATATCTAAAACTGACTCTGCTACACCGCAAAAGCAGTTAACTGCTAGAGAATAACGGCGGCTGTAACTTCTGCCAGGTAGCGCAGGAATAATGCCTGCGCTACGCATGATAAATGCGCCCAGGATAAGGGTAGGTTGGGTTGAATGACTAAGCAAAACCCAACAAATGCCTATATTAGATTGGGTTTGTATCCTTCAATCCCACCTACTTTTGTGAAGGGAATTACCCTAGCTACAATCTAACCAATGGTGACTTGATTGGTTTCTACACCCGTGGCACCTTCCACACTGCGGGCGACCGATACCATTTGAGAGAGAATTTCCTGACTGGGAACTTGTCCTTTCAAAACCACTGTACCGCCAGTCTGCGCTACGTAGAGGGTAGCAATATCATCCAAAGCCGGGTCTTGGTCAAAAGCCAGAGCAACCCGCTTGGCAAGACCGCTTTGGTCATATTCCCCATTTAATCCTACTCGCTCTAGGGGAATTGTCTCGCTGCTACTGGAAGCACCAGCTGCGGCAGGAGCTTGTGCTGTCGGTGCTGGGGTCGCATTGACTTGAGCATTTTGCGGCTTTTCCATGCCAAAAAGTCTTTTTAACCAACCCATAAGTATTCTTACTCCAAACGAAGTTTACTACACCATTATTATGAAAATGACGAATTGATAACATCTCCCAAGGAAAGATTTAAGCTGTTACTGTCGCTAAATCTACAGATATAGGCGTTTTTGTGGACAGGGGGCGCTATGAAGTAACATAAAATGGTGTCCCGTTGCCGCATATTGCGTCAGCATTGCTTTTGCTTAGCGTAACCTTTAGGAAAACCCTGTATTGCAAAGCAAGATTTTGCGCTTCAGCTTCTTTTGTATACAATGAAACACACCCTTTCTGTTTTAGTTGAAGATGAGGCGGGAGTTCTAACCCGAATAGCTGGCTTATTTGCCCGTCGCGGCTTTAATATTGAAAGCCTGGCTGTTGGGCCTGCCGAAAATTTGGGAATCTCCCGGATCACAATGGTTGTACCAGGAGACGATCGGATAATTGAGCAGCTTACTAAGCAGCTCTACAAGTTGGTGAATGTACTTAAGGTACAGGATATTACTGATACTCCGTGTGTTGAGCGAGAGTTGATGCTGCTGAAAGTAAATGCTACCAGCTCAAATCGCTCGGAAGTTGTGGAATTGGCTCAGATTTTTCGCGCTAGGGTAGTAGATATCGCTGAGGATTCGCTGACCTTAGAAGTGGTAGGAGATCCAGGGAAGTTGGTAGCAATTGTGCAGGTGCTGAATAAATTTGGCTTGCGGGAAATTGCTCGTACTGGTAAGATTGCCCTCACTCGCGAGTCAGGCGTTAATACAGAGTTTCTCAAATCTTTGGAAGCCAAACTTTAAGCTATTGGCAATTTTACCTGTTTCGTTGCCTAGGAACGGGGGCCAATATATGCAGGGTTTGAGAAACCCGTTTTCTTAAGAAAACGGGTTTCTATCTATGTTTTTCTCATGTGAGCAACTTTAATTTCGTGTTTCCTAAATTGGTTTATAGCCACGGAAACATACTTTAATATCTACAGAATCCAGATGGGCTGGTAGTTACTCGGTATCAAAAGCACTGTATGAAGCGGGCGAT
Source organism: Trichocoleus sp. FACHB-90 (assembly GCF_014695505.1). NCBI lineage: Bacteria > Bacillati > Cyanobacteriota > Cyanophyceae > Leptolyngbyales > Trichocoleusaceae > Trichocoleus > Trichocoleus sp. FACHB-90. The sequence goes on along the minus strand of NZ_JACJOK010000038.1, from coordinate 71,590 downwards.
CGCTCGTATGCTTTTTGCGGACAATGGTTTCTATATTCTGTCTAAAGAAATATTGATTATTCTCTGCTAAAGGCATATAAGATGTGAGCTGGCGAAAGATTAATAAACGATTTTTGATAATTAACAGGGTTCACTTGGGTGCTAAAAATATGTCCTGAGACAACAGGGGAGTAAAAAAACTTTATTTAGCAAATACTGATAATCAGTCAATTGCGAAACCGAAAAATAGACTAAGTATTATTGCTTATAAGGTTTGTAGATACCACCACTGCTACAGCACTGGTTGATGACTATTTGCATCGAACGCACAGGCCGAAAATGAGAGCAATGACTGATTTGAGGGAACCAGAAGAGGCATCTGCATACAACGATCGCTCAGTGAGGACATTATTAAGAGCGATCGCACTTTCTCAGGGGTACTTTTCGCTAATCTTGGTGCGCTGCAACTATGCTTCTTTACAAAATCGGATGGTGCAGCAGATACGCCAACAAAATCAGTTTTTGATGCGGGAGCTGATCTTAGCAGATACAGTCAAAACCCTCTACAACCCGATTCTGGAAGCTGTGGGGGAGCAAGGCGGATCGCAGCTACAACAGGAAATGCCGCCAGCGTTGATGATTTTGGGGTTAGAGTCAGCGATCGCTCTTGACCAGGTGCTGATATCTACCAACTTACTGCGAGATGAGTTTCGCGCTCATTTTCCCTTTCCGATAGTGCTGTGGATTACGGACGCGGTGCTGCAAAAGCTAATCCGGTTTGCGCCGGATTTCAAAAGCTGGGCGGCTTCATCAATCCGCTTTGTACTGTCCACATCGGAGTTAATGGAATTGCTGCAAAATAAGGCAGACTCCTGGTTTGCCAAAGAGCTAAACTTCACCACCGATCAGTCGCAAGAAAATTTTGCCCTTGCTCCTTCTGTTTCCAACCATCCTCTAGAACTGGAGTCAGCTTTAGAAGATTTGCGCGATCGCGGACAACAATTAGATCCAAAATTACAAGCAAGTCTGGAATTTGTCCGGGGATGCGATGACTACAACAGAGATCGGATCGAGTCGAGCATAGTCCATTATCAAAAAAGTCTGGCTTATTTCCGAGGTGACGACTCAGCAGTGAGTGGTCACAAAAAGGCAACTGACAAAAACCGAAAAGCGAGAAACACTTCTTTCCATTCTCGTCTGCGACGCTTTACCATGCTAGGCCTTCAGAACCCCCAGAAAGAAAGAGAGGGGTTACTGCTGTTTCACCTAGGGCGATGTTACAGCCGTTTGGCTAACCTGCGACCAGAAAAAAGCCGCCAACACTGGAACCGATCCAGAGATTATTTACACGAGTGTATTAAGGTCTTTGAAGCGGCTGAGCGTCCAGAACTGGTTGCTAAGTTTATTTCGTCTCTTTGTGAAGTGCTGCAACGCTTAGAAGCTTGGACAGACTTGCAGGTTTTGGCTCAAAAAGCTTTGTTGTTACATCAAACTTATAAATTGTCCCTCCAGCAAGCTCAAGATTATGGCTTTTTGGCGGAAGTTGCTCTTTCTGTCTGCAACTGGGAAGAGGTGAATTTGCAAGCAAGGTTTGCACTCTCAACGCTGGCGCTAACGAATTTAGATACAACCTCTCTAGCAATGCCACTCTCCCAGTATGAGAGTTTATATCTATTTCTTCTAGCTCTGTCCCAGCAGCATTTGGGTGAGTGGCAAACTGCTACTGCTGTCAAAAACTTGGAACAAGCTCTAGAACAGTGTAACCATCAGTACGATCCGCATTTGTATATTCGGATTGCCAAAGCTTTGCGATCGCTTTACTTTGAAGAAGGTCACTATCTGCAAGCTTTTCTACTTAAGCAACAACTGCGTTCCATTGAACAGCAGTATGGTTTCCGCGCCTTCACTGGTGCTGGACGCTTACAGCCCCACCGACAAGCTCTTAACCCAAGTATCTCACATGCACTAGAAACGCGAGCTAGAGGCTCTGTTGCCCAGGAGATAGCGGCTTCCGGTCGCCAACAAGATGTTAGTCGCCTTATCGAGCGCATCAGCCGCAACGATCGCAAGCTGATTTTAATTCACGGCCCTTCTGGGGTTGGCAAAAGCTCAATTATTACAGCTGGTTTAATCCCCGCACTACAGCTCAAAAGTATTGGCGCTCGCGATGTCTTGCCCGTCGTAGTGCAGGCTTACAGCGATTGGCTGGGGACGCTGAGAAGAAATTTAGCCCATTCTCTCGCTCTTAGGAATCAGAAAGGCGAAGAGGCAAACACCAGTAGAGAAAGAGAATTATTTCCTTTACCTAGTCAAGAGTTCCCAATTTCCACTGAAATTCTAGAACAGTTGCGACAAAATGCTAACGGCAATCTGTTAACAGTTCTGATTTTTGACCAATTTGAAGAGTTATTTTTTGTTTGTACTAACCCAGCTATTAGGCATCAATTTTATGAATTTTTGCGTGACTGTTTAAACATTCCTTTTGTCAAAGTTATTTTATCGCTGCGAGAGGACTATCTACATTATTTATTAGAATGCGAACGGCTTAATTATTTAGATATTATCAATAATGATATTTTAAATCAAGAAATTCGTTATTACTTGGGCAACTTTTCTAAGAAAGATGCCAAATTGGTGATTAAAAGATTAACTGAACGTTCTCCATTTTTTAATTTGGAGCAGCAACTAATTAGTCGGTTGGTAGAAGATTTGGCTGAAGAATTAGGAGAAGTTCGGCCTATTGAGTTGCAATTAGTGGGCGCTCAACTACAAGAAGAAGAAGACAAAATCACAACTTTGCAGCAATATCTGCAACTTGGAGCTAACCCAAAAGCAGAACTGGTGGAGAGATTTTTAAAAAAAGTTATTGCTGATTGTGGCCCAGAGAACGAGTCCGCAGCTTGGGATATTTTGTTTTTATTAACAGATAAAAAAGGAACCCGCCCGCTAAAGACTCAAGAGGAATTCGCAACTATTTTATCTGTCAAGAAAAAGAAACTAAATTTAATTTTAGAGATTCTGATCGGCTCTGGTTTAGTGTTTGTTGTCTGGGATGAATCAGAAGCCCGCTATCAGTTGGTGCATGATTATTTGGTCGAGCGGATTCGCCATAGATCCGATTTGAACCTGAAAGCACAGCTAGCCAGAAGTGAGGAAAAACTGAATCGAGTTCAGAAACAACAACTGGGGACTATTGCCGCTGGTATTATAATGGCAATTCTGGCAATTTTGGCTGGACAATTTGCGTGGCGAGCGGAAGCCCAAAGAAAAGTAGCTGCGATCGCGCAAACTAATGCTCAGCTTAGCGCCCTAAGTGCTTCTTCCGAAACACTCTTTGTTTCCTACAAGGAATTTGATGCTTTAATTGAAGCGTTGAGGGCAGGTAAACGCCTAAAAAATGCCACGGGTGTAGAACCAGCGACTCAGCTACGGGTCTTGTTAGCAATGCAGCGAGCAGTCTATGGCGTGCAAGAGCGCAATCGCTTGGAGGGGCATCGGGATATAGTTTGGGGTGTGAGTTTCAGCCCAGACGGACAAACAATTGCCTCAGCGAGTACAGATAAGACGGTAAAACTCTGGCGACGGGATGGCAAACTACTGAAAACTTTGGGAAACCTTATTGGACACACTGATAGTGTCACCAGTGTAAGTTTCAGCCCAGACGGTAAAACGTTGGCTTCTAGCAGTTTAGACAAGACGATAAAACTGTGGAAAACAGACGGCACTTTAATTAGAACAATTAAGGGACATAGTAGCCCGGTTAATAACGTTAGCTTCAGCCCTGACGGTAAAATATTGGCTTCAGCAAGCGATGATAAAACGGTAAAGCTTTGGAACCGCAGCACTGGCCAGTTGCTGAAGACCTTAAAACATAACAGCAAAGTTACTAGCCTTGTTTTCAGCCCGGATGGAAGGCTCTTAGCTACGGCGAGTTATGACAAAATCATCAGCATTTGGGATATTTCCAAGCCAAAGGTAGAGCAGCCTGACAAAATTTTACGGGGACATCAAGGCAAAGTGACTTGCCTGAGTTTCAGCATGGATGGGCAGTTTTTGGCTTCAGCAAGCGATGACAAAACGATAAAACTTTGGAACAAAAGCGGCGAACTGGTTCAGACGCTGGCAGGACATACTGACTGGGTGTTTGCAGTTAGTTTTAGTCCCGATAGTCAGAAGTTAGCTTCTGCTAGTAATGATAATACGGTGAGAGTTTGGCGGCGTGACAGTAAGGCCAAGTTTGAAACTCGTTCCTACAGAATTCTTAAGGGACACAGCGATGCTGTCACCAGTGTATCTTGGTCGCCAAATGGGCAGACTTTGGCTTCTGGTAGTTACGACAAAACTGTTAAATTCTGGCGACTTAACGATATGTCGCGCATTATTTTAAAAGGACATAAGGATCATGTCCATGACATTAGTTTCAGCCCAGATGGTCAGACTTTGGCTTCTGCTAGTCAAGATAAAACGGTGAAATTGTGGGACAAAAGTGGATTGTTACTTGGAACTTTGGTGGGGCATAAAGACCGGGTACATAGTGTTACTTTTAGTCCAGACGGTCAGTTGATTGCTTCTGCTTCTCGCGACAAAACGGTGAAAATTTGGAATATATCGGGTAAGCTGCTTTTAACTTTAAATGGGCAGAATGGACATAAAAATTGGGTCTTGGATGTGGCTTTTAGTCCTAATGGCAAGATCCTTGCGTCTGCTTCTCGCGATAAGACAGTGAAACTTTGGGATGTTTCTGGTAGGCTGGTTAAAACTTTGAAGGGACATAGCGATCGCGTTAATGCAGTTGCCTTTAGTCCGAATGGTAATACACTGGCAACTACCAGCGATGATAATACTATAAAACTCTGGACATCTGATGGCAAATACATCCAAACTCTGGCTGGGCATAATGGCTGGGTCTTGGATGTAACGTTTAGTCCCAATGGTCAGCTAATCGCGTCAGCTAGTTATGATAACACTGTCAAACTTTGGCGGCGCGATGGATCTTTGTATCGAACTTTAGAAGGGCATACTGATAGCGTTTCTCATCTTAGTTTTAGCCCAGATGGTCAAATTTTGGCGACGACTACTTGGGAAAATACAGTACAATTGTGGCGGCTTGATGATACTTTGATTAAAACTCTTCAAGGTCATAGTGGCCGCGTTACAAGCGTCAGTTTCAGTCCTGATGGTAAAGCACTTGCTTCTGCTAGTCAGGATCAAACAGCGAGTATTTGGAATCTGGATTTAGATAATCTCCTGTTGCACAGTTGTGATTGGGTGCAGGACTATCTGAGGAATAACCCAAAAGTTCGAGCAAGCGATCGCTTTCTTTGCAATAGTAATTAGGAAATATATACTCACAGCGCTTTAGCTTTGATGTTCCACGTCCAAAGCTGCGATTATCCTTGGGGAAGGCGAAGCGCCTACAGTAAGGCATTTTCACTAATAACTACGTATAAACTAATAACTGATGACTAATAGCTAAAAACTATGGCAAACGTTCGCTTACAAGGCATTACGCGCAGATTTACTAATACCACTGCCATTGAGAATATTACCTTCGAGGTGCCTGATGGAGAATTCTGGGTGATGGTGGGGCCTTCCGGTTGCGGTAAATCGACGATTTTGCGAACGATTGCTGGTTTGGAAACTGCCACTGGCGGTAATCTCTACATCGGGGATACTTTGATGAATGGTGTCCCCGCTAGGGCCAGGGATGTGGCGATGGTATTCCAAAATTATGCGCTTTACCCGCACATGACGGTAGCCGAAAATCTGGCTTTTGGTCTGAGAATGCGCTCTTTTGAGAAGAAAATGGTTCGAGAACGGGTGGAAACGGTAGCGCGATCGCTCGATATTTCCCATCTTCTGGATCGCAAGCCTAAGCAACTTTCAGGAGGACAGCAGCAGCGAGTAGCGTTGGGGAGAGCGATCGCACGTCAACCCCAAGTATTTCTCTTAGATGAACCACTTTCTAATTTAGATGCTCAGTTGCGAGATGATACGCGGGCGGAACTCAAGCAGCTACATCAAAAAGTGGGAATTACTACTATTTATGTCACCCACGATCAGGTAGAAGCGATGACTTTAGCCGATCAAATTATAGTGCTAAATCAAGGTCGGATTCAGCAAATTGGCGACCCTCAAAATATTTATGCCAGACCTGCTAATCGGATGGTGGCGACGTTTTTAGGTAGTCCGCCGATGAATATTTTATCCGCGACCTACACGGGTGAAGTTTTTCAGATAGGCAACGAATCTTTACCTTGTCCGTTTGCGCTTCGCAATAAGTTAAAACTCCCTGAAGGGAAAACTTTTGATTTGGGAATTCGTCCGGAGCATATTTGGATTGAACCGCAAACGCCCCCTGAAGAAAAGGAATATGGACAGTTAGTTATTGAGGTGCATGTTGTTGAACCTTTGGGGAGGGAGATTCTGGTTCGTGGGCGTTTGCCGGAATCTGGTGTTGTGGTGAATTTTCAGGCGGGTGCAGATTGGCGGGGTCGTCCGGGCGATCGCTTGACCATCCAACTCGACCTGAATCAGCTGTTTGTCTTTGACTCCACCACTGGCGACACTCTCTATCCTTAGAAATTTAGTGATTTTTAACAGCTAGAGAAATATTTCTCTACAATTTGCAAAATTTTCTCAGATGCACGTCCATCGCCAAAAGGATTAATCGCTGTTGCCATCTTTTGATAGGCATCTGGATTACTTAACAATTGGGTCGCCGCAGCCAGAATTTGATTTGAGTCGGTTCCCACCAATTTTGCTGTACCTGCTGTTACAGCTTCTGGTCTTTCTGTGGTTTCCCGTAAAACTAGCACTGGTTTACCTAAACTCGGTGCTTCCTCTTGTAATCCGCCGGAATCTGTTAACAGCAAGTAACTGCGTTGAATTGCGCCTACAAGCTGCGCGTAATCTAAGGGTTCTGTTAAAAAAACTCTCTCGTGAGTTCCTAAAAGTGCTTGTAACGGTTCTCGCACTGTCGGATTTCGATGCAGGGGTAACAATAAAGCTGCATCGGGAAACTTATCTAATATATGTAGAAATCCCTCTGCAATTCCTTGGAGTGGTTCCCCCCAGTTCTCCCGGCGGTGAACTGTTGCTAGAAGTACGCGGTATTTACTCCAGTCCAAACCGGGAATGTCGCACTCTGGCTGACTTTTCGCCACCGTCAGCAAAGCATCAATTACTGTATTTCCAGTTTGGTGAATTTCACCCGTCACTCCAGAACGTTGCAGGTTTTCCACCGCCAGCGATGTTGGCGCAAAATGCAGTTGGGTTAGTTGGGAAATCAGCCTTCGATTGGCTTCTTCTGGATAAGGATTAAATAGATCGTCTGTGCGTAATCCCGCTTCTACGTGACCTACGGGGATTTTTTGGTAAAATGCCGCCAAAGTAGCTGCAAAAGCTGTGGTTGTATCACCTTGAACTATTACCATCTGTGGCTGCAACTGTCCAAATATGGCTTCTAGTCCCCGCAAACTGCGAAAGGTAATATCTGTGAGAGTTTGCTGACGTTGCATGATTTCTAGATTCCAATCAGCACTCAGTCCAAATAGCTGCATCACCTGTTGAACCATTTCTCGATGCTGACCAGTCAAAACTACCTGAGTTTTAAAATTGGGCGATCGCTGGAACTGCTGGATAACTGGTGCCAGTTTAATCGCTTCCGGACGGGTTCCCAGAGTGATGCAAATCGAAAAAGGAGATGGGAGCATGGAAATTTAGGTCATTTGCGAGTAACAGGAATTGCGATCGCTTCCTTTATATGGTACTTGATGCGGTTTTTCGCACTTCGGACGCATACAAAGTTGTTCGCTTTTCCCAATCCTATATAAAGATTCTCCTACGAAAAGACCCGGCAGATGCCGGGTCGTTGAACTGTTGCAGACAACACACTTTCTTTAGATGAGCGTTCACAATTTATTCATTTGTTAGGAATCTAGATCGCAAGTTAGTGGGCAAGCTGCATACACTGAAGTGTGACGAGGATTTGCTTCACCATGCAGCCAGTGCAACCAACGCACTTCTTGAGGATGTACTCCCTTGAGAGTTAACAATGCCGCACCAGCGACAACTGCCAAAATATTTGCTCCAATCAAGGCTCCTGCCACCAATAATACAGCGCTCACAGGCAGTACAGATTGTAAAGCGATCGCCAGCATTGCGCCTACCGTAACCATGAGGACAACCAACGGGAACCCTACAACCAGTAAGCAAACCGTTAAAGTAAAAGTCCAGATCAAAAAGCTTTTGATCGTAGATAATGAATAACCTTTTCCCAAACTTTGGTTCTGAGTCAGTTGCATGATTTTTTTCTCCTGATAGCCAAACAACGAATTTATATGTAGAAAATGACTTTTAATCGATCCTTGCGGACTCGACCAGCGTGAAAATTAGTATAGTTAATCCTTTTCTTAAGATGAGCTTATCTTTACTAAAATTTACACTCAGTTCAGATTATTTATGGCTGCAAAATTTTCAGCGTCGGCTTATTGTAAAGCGCAAATTATAACCACCATCCCCCTAAAGATATAGGTTTTCAAGAGTGTTAGGATTTCAGCTTATTTTATAGGCAGGCTAAAAAGACGCGATCGCCCATATAACTTCTATACAACCAATCCAACACCATTCTGCTTAACATATCTTATGATTTTCAATAAATATTCTCATAATTAAGCTCATCTATGAAAGGGACTGGGGAGGGGGTAACTGGGAGAAAACCTCCCATCCAAAATCCCAAATTGAACAATCCCCTGAAAAGAAAGAATTTTTTCCGGTGAATGTTACTCACCCCCTAGTTTTGGGAAAACTACCAATAGGAGTGCTTAAAACTCCTACAACAGCAGCCAAACCCTCGAATCGCCTCTGAGGACTGCCTTGAGGAAACGTCTTCGCGGGATGAAAGTGCGCTTTATTAATTGATGTAAATTTTCTAACAGCGGTATTTGAAAGATGACAGAACCCCAGCGTCCACCGATGTCACCGCCCCCTCCACCCCGCGTCCCCCCTGCACCACCGCCGGGAATGCGACCTCCAGCAAGGGATGCAGCTGCCACCAGTTCCACTCAGCAGCAGCCAATGCAAACCGTGGAAATGTCTTCGACACAAAGAACCGCTGTCGCAGCTCCTCCGCCTCCCCCCAAAGTTCCACCTGGGATGCCGCCTGGGATGCCGCCTGGGGTGCCACCTTCGGGGCGACCAGCTCCTCCGCCTTCCTCGGCTGCACCAACTGTTGTAGCTCGCACACCGGCAAAACCTGTAGGCCCTAGTCCGGGCCAACCAACATTACGGGAAATCGTCGTCAAGGCTCATGAAAATGGAATTTCCGACATTCACGTAGGTGTATCTGAAGTTCCGCGCTTCCGCAAGCGGGGCGATATGGAAACGACGGATTATCCGTTAACGGATGAAGCAACTTTTATGAGCTGGTTGCGGGAAGTGATGAGCGATGCTCAGATTCGGGAATTTGAAGAACGTCTAGACTTTGACGGGGTAACGCAGTACGAGTTTTCGCGGGCGCGGATCAACGTATTTGGTTCCATGCGCGGGCCGGCGATGGTAATGCGACTCATCCCGAACAATATCTTGACGATGGAGCAGCTACGGTTGCCAGAAGTATTTAAAGATATTTGTCATTACCATAAAGGGTTGATTTTGGTGACAGGGCCAACAGGTTCTGGTAAATCTACCACGATGGCTGCCATGATTGACTACATCAATAAAGAAATGGCAAAGCACATCATCACCATTGAAGACCCGATTGAATTTGTTCATACCAGTCGCAAGTCTCTAATTAAACACCGGGAAGTCGGTTTAAACACCTTGAAGTTTGACAACGCACTGAAAGCAGCGTTGCGGGAAGACCCCGACTTGATTTTGGTGGGGGAAATGCGTGATAAAGAAACGGTTAACACTGCCCTCAAAGCGGCTCAAACTGGTCACTTGGTAATGGGAACGCTACACACCAACAGCGCTGTGAAAACGATTGAGCGGATTCTCAATCTTTACTCAGCTGAGGAGCAGCATTCTATGAAGATTGCGATCGCTGAGTCCCTTGTATCCATCATTTCCCAAGGTTTGTGCAAAACCACCGATGGTAAACGTGCTGCTTTCCACGACATCCTGATCAATACTGAGGCGATCAAAGATTACATCAAGGAAGGTAAGTATGAAGAGATTACCGGAATCATGCTTGCCTCCAGTTTTGACGGCATGATTACCATGAATAGAGCGCTCCTCGACCTCTATCAAGAAGGTAGAATTACTGAAGAAACTGCCTTGGAAATGTCGCCTACTCCTAACGAGATGGCTCAATTCCTCCGAGGACGGGTATAGCAATTAAAAATGTAAAATTAAAAATTAAAAAAGAAGAGCTTCTTCTTCCATTTTTAATTTTTAATTTTTATTCTTTTGGCGCATTTCCTTGACCCAATACCAACTACACATCCCCCAGTTGTTCAAAGGCATTGCCCTGTTTACACCAGGGGGGGATTTAATTTATTGTATTGACTCGACTAAGCAGAACCACTGGCACCTGCATTTGTGTGCTGGACTTCAAGAAATGCTGGGGTTACAGGAGCCTCCTCATTTTTTAGTGCCAGCGTACACTGCCACAATCGATCGCTGGTTTGCTCCTTATACCCAAGAATTGCAGGTTGCGGCTGAAGTCTATCCGCCAGTGCGACGGCATCAGGCATTACTGAATGGGGTTTTTCAGACTGGCGATTGGCAAAATTGGCAAATTGCTCCTTGGCCCCCAGAATTAGGCGACCCGATTGTACTAGAAACTTATCGCGACCAATTTCCCCAGCTTTGGGAAAACCACGACTTGATCGTGCGCTTGGAACGAACTGGTTTCCAACCTTCATTACCTACAGTCCCGACTCGTGGCTATGTCCTGCGCCTGTTTGTTTCCGGACATAATGGAACCACTGAACGGACTCTCCAAAGTTTGCACCAGCTGTTAGAGCAATCTCTTGGTCATCCTTACACTTTGAAAGTTATTGATATCTTCAAACACCCAGAGCAGGCAGAGTCTAATCATATCTCTGCAACACCCACCCTTGTTCGGGTCTGGCCTCAGCCTGTACGAAGGATTGTTGGTGATTTGGATAATATTGAAAGAGTGCTACAGGTACTCGGCGCTGTGGATTTATAAATTTTCTCTTGTTTATCTCGTTGCCAGTCTCTGGTTGGCAATGTAAATCTAGAGGCTCTGCCTCATCTGCCAAACATTACGGAAGGCTCTGCCTCCGAGAATAGCATTCCCTGGCCCAGCCAGGGAATGAGAAATTTAATTTTCATAAGCCGCGGGAATACAGACATCTGGCGCACACAACCCTGGAAACTTTATGGTTGTGACACTCAGCGTGGCGAGATTGACACAACGGATAGCATGGTTATTAGTATCCGCAATGTATAGATTGGAACCAACGGCACTTAGTCCTGATGGCTCAGAAAATCGTGCGCTGGTGCCTTCACCATCCTGAAATCCTGCCGTGCCTCCCAAAACAGTTTCGCAAATGCCGCTTTTGGGGTCAACTCGCTTAATTTTGTGGTTGTAGGTATCAGCTACCCAAAGGGAATTTTGGGCATATTCAACACCTAGACAGTGCTGGAGTCGCACGTCGTAGCCTTCACCATCAACATCTCCAAATCCAAATAGCTCACCGCTGCCGCAGACAGTTCGCACTTGAGCTTGTTTGCCTAGTCCGACACCGCGAATTGAACTAATTTCGCTGTCGGCTATGTATAATTCTTGGCCATCTGTAATGATGCCGCTGGGTTGGGAAAAGGCAGATTCGTCAAGATTTCCATCCACGCATGATTCTGCACCTGTGCCTGCATAGGTGCTGACGGTGCCAGTTTCTAGCTGCATTTCCCAGATTTGGTGAGGGCCAGCCATAGCGATAAATAGGCTATTTCCCACTTTTTCTAAATCCCAAGGGGAATTTAACTTAGTTTCTAGTCCAGCACCACTGTGGGGGCGAATTTGATGGCTTTGTTCGCCAGTACCAGCAATGGTTTGCACTTGCTGATTTTTGAGGTCAACTCTACGTATGGCGTGGTTTTCGGTGTCGGCGACATAGAGAATTTGATTCTCGGTATCTAGTGCCATGCCTTGAGGCGCGAAAAACTGAGCTTCGGTAAAGGAACCGTCGGTTAACCCTTGTTTGCCAGTGCCAATTATATGTAGCACTTCACCTGCGATGGTACTGGCAACGATGCGGTGATGACCGGAGTCGGCGATGAATAAGCGATCGCCATCCGCTAACACTTTACCGGGAAAAGCCAGGGGTGTCGCCAAGGGTTGCCGCTGTTTTTCCAAAATGGGGCTAAGTTCATGAAAATTAATCGTTCCCTGCTCTTTGTGTTGCTCAATTAGCTGCGAAATCAACTGGTCTAAAGCATCCCGATTTCCTTCCCCAGACATATAGCCAATGACGTAGCTTTCTGGGTCAATCACCATCAAGGTAGGCCATGCACGGACGGCATAGTGTCGCCAAATCGCAAAATTGCTGTCAACTACGACTGGATGCTCAATGTCATAACGCAGGATTGCCTGACGGATGTTTTCAGCTTCTTTCTCGTTTTCAAATTTGGGGGAGTGAACGCCAATGACTGTTAGGCTGTCTTTGTATTTTTGTTCGAGGTATTTTAAATCTGGCAGGACGTGCAGGCAGTTGATGCAGCAATATGTCCAAAAGTCAAGTATTACAACTCGCCCTTTTAACTCTTGGATAGAGAGAGGGCGGTCGGTGTTTAGCCAGGTTTTGTTTTTGGGAAACTCTGGCGCTCTAACGCGGGGAGTCATAGCTTTATTAGTGAGCGCGATCGCATAACTTTACACTCCTTTACGTTAGCGAAACTGTGCTTGACTGCTTTATACCGGGAGTGCGATCGCGCAAAAAATGCTGAAAAATGTCAATGTATCGTTAAAATCCGGGAACCCTGAGTTTAGAAGCTTACGTTAAGCCGGCTGGTTGTGACTCAGCCGAATCTTCTGGAACTTGCTCGCGCAAGGCGATCCCAAAGCGGCTTCAAGGGAAGCGATCGCATCCAATATTAAATTACCGCCACAATTAGAGACTTTGCTGAATCAAATCAATCGCTTCTGGTTCAATGCCTGAAAATTGCTCAGTTAGACGGAGTGACAACACCAGAAGAAGCCAAGGTGATAGATACCATTACTGAGAGATTTGGCATTGAGCTTGATTTGGTTACAGTTTCGCTAGTTTAGCGCGGGAGGGTTTAGAGAATCAGAGAATGCGATCGCACTCTCTGATTTTGACCCAGTTTTTCTAAGGTTATCAGCCTCCTGACTCAGCCTCCTCCATCTCCTCAGCTGCGGGAGAAGGTTCTGGTGTTACTGGTGTTGCTGATTTCTTGAAGAAGCTGCTGGGGATATCTGGTTCAGTTGGGGCTTGGATAATCCTTGGGGTTGGGGTTGGAGAAGTTTTTGGCAGGAAGATTTCCTTAAAATCCACTTTGGGTTTGGCTTCCGATGATGTTGTCGAAGGTACTGCATCTGGTGAACTCTCTGGCTGAGGCTCAACCAAATCAGGAGTCACTGCTTCAGGCGCTGGTGATGGCACTATATCCGGTAGCGTTGGCGGCAAGCTGGGGGAAGGAGTAACAACACCTGCCTCTGGTTCAGGAGCTGTTTCTGGTGCCAAGGGTTCTGGCGAAGGCGTTTCGATAACTTCTGGCTCTGTCGGTGGCAAGCTGGGAGCAGGTGTCACCTCCTGGGAAGGTTGCCGCCGGAAGCGATTGAAGAAGCCGCCTTTAGGCTTTTCTACCTGTTTTGTCTGGGTCGGTACTGGTTCAACTGGGGGAATCAGTTCTACTTCTGGAGTTGGAATCGGCGATACTTCCGGTTCTGGTAAAAACTCTGGTAGCGGAATTGTTTCTGGTTCTGCTGGTTCCGGAGTCGGCGACTCCATCACCTCTGGCAATGTAGGTGATGGGACTGGGGCAGATTTACCACGGAAGCGATTGAAAAAGCCACCTTTGGGTTTTTCTACCTGTTTTGTCTGGGCCGATAAGGGTTCGGCTGGTCTTGTTGGCTGTACTTCTTCCGGTTCTGTTGGTATCTCTTCCTCTATCTGAGGCGTAGGTGTTTCTTCAACGCTAGGAGTTTGTAACGGTTCCGGTGTCGGGGTTGGCGTTGGTACTGGTGTCGTAGCGGTGTAGCTGGGGTTTACAATTCCCCGAACTTGATCTGCTGAGAGTTCGCCCCGCACAATCTTGTCAAGGGTATCTTTGCCTTTGGGATCGTAGGTTATCAGCCGGACTGTGTTGTTAAACACATTGTTAACTGGGTTTCCCTTCTCATCCAGAAACTCTAGTTGTACCCAGTTTTTCCCTTGGTTAAAGCCGTTGAGATAAAGCGGTTGCCATCTGTCTAGAACAAAGCTTTGACCATTTACTGTGACCCGTACTCGCCAGTCAGCAATGTCGTCTTCAGGATTTTCCTTCGCAACTAGGTGCAGGGGAGCGTTGGTCAGATAGAAATCGAGCATGATTGGCTCGGCCCCATAGCTGCCTTTAGGACGGCTATAGGTTAACAGTGGCTGTTGAGGATCGGGGTTGTTGCCTGCTGTCTTGGTGAACAGGTGAAAGGTAGTTTGGGCGTAAGCGCCTTCATTTTTGAAGCTCTCATGCCAAGGACGGGAGGCAAAGACTCGCAGGGTATGAGTTCCGGGAGCTAAATCTTCAAAAACTAAGGGTTTGTTTAAGTCGTAAACCGCCTCATAAGGTTGGTTGTCAAGGATTACGTGCAGATGCGGGCCTAGACCAAAGTCAGGGTTTTTGAAGATTGGCAAGTCCTGAACCTGGAGCCTTACCTCAACTTTGGTGTCTTGAATAATTTCATCTGCCTGGGGGCTGAGAATACTTACTTGCGGCTGATAAGCTTCCAAGGCTGGACGCAACTGTTGAATGACTTCTGGCGGTGACACTTCTGAGACTGCCCCAGAGGCTAGGGAAGATATGCCTTTGGAGGCAGGATCTGACGGTTTCGGGGAGGCTTTGCCACACCCCGCTAAACTTCCCACCAATACTGCTGCCATCAGAAATGAAACTAGCACTCTTACGGGTTTCCACTGGCGATTCATGCCCAACACTCACTCCTACTCTTTGCGCGACAGCTGCCCATAGGGAAATATAGCCCAAAAGCATGAATCTGACCGCCGAAATCTAGGGAATTTCCGTAGATGGTAAGGAAAAAAATACCAGCTTTAAATGAGCTGATAATTTAGTTTTGTAAACTAAATTTAACGCCTCTTGACTTTGTACCCCTGATTATGGAGGTGCAAGCTAAGTTGCATAAACGATTGACCAAATTTGAATTATTGTTAAGTCCATCGGAATAGGCTGTAATTCAAGACCTATCATCTACAAGATAGAGGGTGTGGTTTTGAATCCTTCCCTCTGTAGTGAACCCTTTAAAACGGGCATTACATAATTCGGGGAAAGTGGTTCTTCCCAGCCAGCTTTCCTGCCCCCATTAAAATCAACTTTGTTGAATGGGACAGTTCTCGTTCCTTGTCTAAAGAGAGGAGAGTCCTCATGACAATCAGTCCTCCGGAGCGGGAGCAAAAGGTAAGGGTAGTAGTTGATAAAGACCCGGTACCAACTTCTTTTGAGAAGTGGTCGCAGCCCGGTCATTTTGACCGCACCCTTGCTAGAGGGCCAAAAACCACCACCTGGATTTGGAACCTTCACGCTCTCGCCCACGATTTCGATAGTCATACAAGTGACTTAGAAGACGTATCTCGGAAAATCTTTGCGGCGCACTTTGGTCACTTAGCCATTGTCTTCATCTGGCTAAGCGGTATGGAATTTCATGGCGCTCGCTTTTCTAACTACGAAGCTTGGCTAGCCAATCCCCTTGGAATCAGGCCTAGCGCTCAAGTTGTCTGGCCAATCGTAGGTCAAGATATTTTGAATGCCGATGTGGGCGGTGGCTTCCACGGAATTCAAATTACATCCGGCTTGTTCCAGGTTTGGCGGGCGGCTGGCTTTACAAACACATTCCAGCTTTACTGCACTGCCATTGGTGGCTTGGTAGCAGCCGCTCTGATGCTGTTTGCTGGCTGGTTCCACTATCACAAGCGTGCTCCTAAACTGGAATGGTTCCAGAACGTGGAGTCGATGCTGAACCACCACCTAGCAGGATTGCTAGGTCTGGGATGCTTGTCTTGGGCAGGTCACCAAATTCACGTGGCCCTACCCACCAACAAGCTGCTGGATGCGGGAGTGGCTATCAAAGATATCCCCCTGCCCCAAGAGTTCATTTTGAACCGTGACTTGATGGCGCAGCTGTATCCCAGCTTTAACCAAGGGTTAACGCCGTTCTGGACTTTGAATTGGGGTCAGTATGCTGACTTCCTCACCTTCAAAGGTGGCTTAAACCCAGTCACTGGAGGCTTATGGCTGACAGATACAGCCCACCATCACTTGGCTTTGGCGGTGCTGTTCATCATCGCCGGTCATATGTACCGCACCAACTGGGGAATTGGTCACAGCATTAAGGAAATCCTAGAGAACCACAAAGGCCCCTTCACAGGTGATGGTCATAAAGGTCTCTATGAAAACCTCACAACCTCCTGGCACGCTCAGTTGGGTATCAACCTAGCTATGCTGGGTTCTGTGACCATTATTGTGGCGCACCATATGTACGCGATGCCTCCGTATCCGTACCTCGCCACTGACTACGCGACGCAGTTGTCCATATTCACCCACCATATGTGGATTGGGGCATTCTGTATCGTTGGTGGAGCAGCTCACGCTACCATTTTCATGGTGCGGGATTACGATCCGGTTGTGAACCAAAACAACTTGCTGGATCGGGTGATTCGTCACCGGGATGCAATCATCTCTCACCTCAACTGGGTATGTATTTTCCTGGGCTTACACAGCTTCGGTTTGTACATTCACAATGACACGATGAGTGCCTTGGGCCGTCCCCAAGATATGTTCTCGGATACAGCAATTCAGCTGCAACCGGTATTTGCTCAGTGGGTGCAGAACTTGCACACGCTGGCTCCCGGCGCTACCGCTCCCAACCAGCTTGAGCCAGTTAGCTATGCCTTCGGTGGCGGCATTATGGCTGTAGGTGGCAAGGTAGCGATGATGCCACTTGCGCTGGGTACGGCGGATTTCATGATCCACCATATTCACGCCTTCCAAATTCACGTTACAGTGCTGATTCTGCTGAAGGGCTTCCTGTTTGCTCGTAGCTCTCGTCTGATTCCAGACAAGATGAATCTCGGCTTCCGGTTCCCGTGCGACGGTCCTGGTCGTGGCGGTACCTGCCAGGTTTCTGGTTGGGACCACGTTTACCTGGGTCTGTTCTGGATGTTCAACACGATTGCGATCGCGGTTTACCACTTCAGCTGGAAAATGCAGTCGGATGTGTGGGGAACAGTCAACGCCGATGGTACGGTGGATCACATAACTGGTGGCAACTTTGCGATGAGTGCCATCACGATCAACGGCTGGTTGCGTGACTTCCAGTGGGCGCAAGCCGCTCAAGTGATTCAATCCTACGGATCAGCTCTCTCCGCTTATGGTCTGCTGTTCCTGGGCGCTCACTTTGTCTGGGCATTCAGCTTAATGTTCTTGTTCAGTGGTCGTGGCTACTGGCAGGAGTTGATTGAATCCATCGTTTGGGCGCACAATAAACTAAAAGTTGCCCCATCGATCCAGCCTCGCGCTCTGAGCATCATTCAGGGTCGGGCTGTGGGGGTTGCTCACTTCCTGCTGGGAGCAATCGTCACGATATGGGCGTTCTTTGAGGCGCGAATCCTATCAATAGGATAAGTCAGGACTGAGTAATGAGTGCTGAGTAATGAGTAGAACTTGCTTAGTTCTCAGCACTCTGTACCGATAATTGAGGATACTATGGCGACAAAATTTCCCAAATTTAGCCAAGACCTCGCTCAGGACCCGACGACACGTCGGATCTGGTACGGGATTGCAATGGCTCACGACTTTGAAAGCCATGATGGAATGACGGAGGAAAATCTTTATCAAAAGATTTTTGCTACCCACTTCGGTCAACTGGCAATTATTTTCCTGTGGGCTTCCAGTCTCCTGTTCCACGTCGCCTGGCAAGGTAACTTTGAGCAGTGGATCAAAGATCCGCTAAATGTCCGTCCCATCGCTCACGCGATTTGGGACCCACACTTTGGTCAACCGGCAGTAGAAGCTTTCACCCAAGGTGGTGCAAACTTTCCTGTAAACATTGCCTATTCTGGTGTCTACCACTGGTGGTACACCATCGGGATGCGGACGAATAATGACCTATTCCAAGGTGCAGTATTCCTAATTTTGCTGTCTGCGATCTTCCTGTTCGCAGGCTGGCTGCACCTACAGCCTAAGTTCCGTCCCAGCCTGTCCTGGTTTAAGAGTGCTGAGCCTCGGCTGAACCACCACCTGGCAGGTTTGTTTGGAGTTAGCTCTTTGGCTTGGGCAGGTCACTTGATTCACGTTGCTATCCCCGAATCTCGTGGACAGCACGTAGGTTGGGATAACTTCCTGACCACGCTACCTCACCCAGCAGGCTTAGGCCCCTTCTTCACCGGAAATTGGGGTGTGTACGCTGAGAACCCAGATACCCCAGGGCAGATTTTTGGAACTGCACAAGGTGCTGGAACAGCGATTCTGACATTCTTGGGTGGCTTCCATCCTCAGACACAATCGCTGTGGCTGACGGATATGGCTCATCACCACCTAGCGATCGCTGTTATCTTCATCATCGCCGGTCACCAGTACCGGACAAACTTCGGAATTGGTCACAGCATCAAAGATATGCTGAACGCCAAAAACTTCTTTGGCACCAAGGTCGAAGGGCAATTCAACCTGCCTCACCAAGGTCTGTACGACACCTATAACAACTCTCTACACTTCCAGTTGGGAATCCACCTGGCAGCGCTAGGGACTGCTCTTTCCCTGGTGGCGCAGCATATGTATGCGATGCCTCCCTACGCCTTCATGGCTAAGGACTTCACAACTCAGGCAGCGCTCTACACCCACCACCAGTACATCGCTGGTTTCTTGATGCTCGGTGCGTTCGCTCACGGAGCTATCTTCTGGGTACGGGACTACGATCCTGAGCAAAACCGTGGTAACGTTCTTGACCGGGTACTACAGCACAAAGAAGCGATCATCTCGCACTTAAGCTGGGTATCCTTGTTCTTGGGCTTCCACACCCTGGGCTTATACGTCCACAACGATGTTGTGGTTGCCTTCGGTACTCCCGAAAAGCAAATCTTGATTGAGCCAGTATTTGCCCAGTTCATCCAGGCTTCCCACGGTAAGGTGCTTTACGGCTTCGACACTCTGCTGTCTAACGCTGATAGCGTTGCCTCCACTGCGGGTGCTACTTACTTACCAGGCTGGTTGGATGCCATCAACAGTGGCACTAACTCCCTGTTCTTGACAATTGGCCCTGGCGATTTCTTGGTTCACCACGCTTTCGCTCTTGGTCTGCACACCACCACCCTGATTTTGGTCAAGGGTGCGTTGGATGCTCGTGGCTCCAAGCTGATGCCCGATAAAAAGGACTTCGGCTTTGCCTTCCCTTGCGACGGCCCTGGTCGGGGCGGCACCTGCGAAATTGCCGCATGGGATGCCTTCTACCTCGCCGCGTTCTGGATGCTGAATACCCTTGGTTGGGTAACTTTCTACTGGCACTGGAAGCATCTGGGTATTTGGCAAGGCAACGTAGCTCAGTTCAATGAGTCTTCTACTTACCTCATGGGCTGGCTGCGCGACTACCTCTGGCTATATTCCGCTCAGCTGATCAACGGGTACAACCCCTACGGCATGAATAACCTGGCGGTTTGGGACTGGATGTTCCTCTTCGGACACCTGGTTTGGGCTACTGGCTTCATGTTCCTGATCGCTTGGCGTGGTTACTGGCAAGAGTTGATCGAAACCCTTGTCTGGGCGCACGAGCGCACTCCTCTTGCGAACTTGGTTCGCTGGAAGGACAAGCCCGTTGCTATGTCCATCGTCCAAGGTCGTTTGGTTGGTCTAGTTCACTTCGCTGTGGGCTACGTCCTCACCTACGCTGCCTTCCTCATTGCCTCAACTGCTGGTAAGTTCGGTTAATCTAGCTGAAACTAGCATTTGTAGGTAAATAAATAAAATCCTCTGCCTTCGGGTAGAGGATTTTTTACTTAATTGGCTTACGTTTGGGTTTGGCAAGTTTCCTCGCCGATTGGTCAAAATTTTTCTTTCAGAAAGCGCTTTAGCATTTACGGTATGGATTTACTAAGATTTCCTTATGTATTTAGTTTTTTATATTAGTTGGACACCACTCACTACGCCTTCAATTGTTCCGTTTGTGGAAACAGCATACGACGTTATCTGAGGTATCTTCCTTCTCTTGCAAGGTCTTCACCACATCCGGTAAACGAGTTTATTATGGAAATTTATTTATTTTATAAATTAGGCTAGTATTCTAAAATGCCCTTATTAAATAATGATATGCAATTCCAACGGATATAAAAAAAATATGGGTAAAACTGTAGAAACTGAAGAGAGTCATTCAAACTTTATAGTTAATGAATTAATCAAAATTCAAGAGCAGAATATTGATTGTAGTTTATGGCAATTTAGAAGCTTAATCAGTGCAAATCAATATCGTCGGCTTTATCGCATATTCTTAAAATATGTTGTCCAAGGAAGTCAAGTATTAGATTGGGGTTGTGGAAACGGACATTTTTCTTATTTTCTGGTGAAATCTGGCTATAAAACTTCAGGATTTTCTTTTGATGATTTTTGCCTTATAAAAAGCATAAACAGCTTGGGTTATGATTTTCAGAAAGGAATTTGGGAAGAACCAACAGCTATCCCATATTCAGATAATAAATTCAGTGCAGTTGTGTCTGTCGGGGTTTTAGAACACGTTAGAGAGACGGGAGGAAATGAAATTACCAGCTTAAAAGAAATATTTCGCGTATTGCAGGCTGGCGGCTTTTTTATCTGTTACCATTTTCCAAATAAGTTTAGCCTCATTGAAGCGATCGCGTCCCTATTTCCAAACAAATTCCATCATCAATACCGTTATACGCGCAAATCTATAGAAACTCTCTGTGAAGAAAGCGGATTTGAGGTTATAGAAGTTCAACGTTATGGTTTTTTACCGAGAAATATGTGGGGTGTATTTC
The DNA here is from genome assembly GCF_014695505.1 of Trichocoleus sp. FACHB-90. Classification (NCBI taxonomy): domain Bacteria; kingdom Bacillati; phylum Cyanobacteriota; class Cyanophyceae; order Leptolyngbyales; family Trichocoleusaceae; genus Trichocoleus; species Trichocoleus sp. FACHB-90. The sequence continues at coordinate 50,429 of NZ_JACJOK010000038.1, read as the reverse complement.
CACTCGCCATTAGAAATTCCCGCCTCCTAGCGTGGATTTGGGATTTTCTGGATGATATTTTGACATATCCGTTTTCTTTGCTGTGCCAAAATTACCTGTTTGTAGCTAGAAAACCTTTGTCAAAATCATCCCAATTATAAATAGAAAGAATATAGGCACGGTTTTTTCGCCTAAGTAAAGGAAGCGATCGCATCTTAGTCATGTTTGCGGAAACGCGATCGCTTACTCCTCCACAATCTCCACCAAGTCTTCAATCATGACATCAAACGTCCGCGCCAACTTTTGCAGAGAAATAAAGTCAATTGTTGCGATTTCTGAACGACGGGCATAGCTTTTCACTGTATTGTAGATTACTCCGGAACGTTCGGAAACCTCCTTCAGAGTCCAGCCTTTCTCCGCCGCCATTTCTCGAATTTTCAATCTAACTAAACCCATACTTGACGCAAGGTGCAGATGCACCTTATGATAATTAAATCTTAAAAGCGATCGCCCCCGGTCTGGCAAACTAAAGTGCGATCGCTGCAATGCTCCCAATTAGGGAAAGCACCTACTATGTTATCAACACATCAGCAGACTTCGCTAGAAATTACAGAATCAAAAATTATTCACAAATCGGGAATTGTGCATCCCTTGGCTCGATTTGTAACCGAAGAGACAGCTGCGCTGCTGTTCCATCTCCAGCCAGAACAGATTTACAAAATTACCTGCTGGCGGCACGTCGTTCACGTACATGGCAAAGGCGTAAGTCGGTTTGTCAGCTATGCAGACTTTCCGCCGATTTTCGGAGTCGAGGCACCAAGGGAGGCAGATATGGTGCGGTGGCGCCAGCGGTGGCGAAGAAAGTGGAAAATCAAGCAAGCACCGCCCTTTTGGACAGAATTTTACGCGCATCAGTTCAAGAAAGCGACATCAAGGGGGAAATTATTGGAGTGGGGCAAGTTGGTAGCTATAGTTAAATCTGCCTTGTCGCAGGTAGCACTGCAACAACTGCGACAAGTTTATAACCAAGAAAAACTTGGCTGGGAGAAAATTTCAGCCAGTAGCCTTGTCTAGCATATAAAGAATGCGATCGCATTACCGAAAAATTCCTGACTCCAACCAATAATCCCTGTCAAAAGAAGGGAGAGTGTCAAGGAGTCGAAGAGAATGGGAGATCCTTATCTGTTGGCAGCAAGCTTATTAACCGGGGGGCAAATGTTAACCCCGCCGCCACCAGCATTACCATTAAAGGGGACAGACACCCTGTTAGCATTAAATTTAGCCCAGTCAAATGCCTTTGAGCCTCTTGTCACTCAGAAAATAATCCCCACAGTTGAAATAACCTCCCCTGAATTCAGTCAGCAGCGGTTTAGTCCCCAAACTGAAACGCCACCGATAACCCCAATATTGGCAGCAGCAGCTACAGAGATATTACCCAGTATCGAAGCTTTAGTGAACCCTAAGCCAGCTACCCTCTTACCCAGTTCTGGAACTCAACTTTTTTACCAAAGATTAGCAGCCCTCAAAGCAGGCAAAATCTATACTCGGATACCTGCTGATAGCTTCCAGTCAACTTGGCTAAAGGCAAGGACAAAACCCACCTACGAGCAATGGAAAAGCCTACTGGCAAAGGAAGCCAAGGCAGTTGCTGAAGGTCAGGGTTCAAATCGTCTAGCAGTATTAGTTGGCGATTCTATCAGTTTGTGGTTTCCCACAGAGCGATTACCTGCTGGGAGTTTGTGGCTGAATCAGGGAATATCTGGCGATACTTCCCGTGGCATTTTAAAAAGATTGTCTGTCTTTTCCCAAACTCGACCAGATGCCATTTATGTCTTGGCAGGTATCAATGATTTACGCCAAGGTGCAACTGATGAGGCAATTTTGAATAATCTCCGCCAGATTGTCCGTCGCTTACGGCAGAATCACAAGAGCAGTTCAGTCATCGTCCAATCTATTCTTCCTACCCGGCTGGATTCCATACCAAATAGTCGGATTCGTAACCTTAACCAACAACTTGCTGACCTTGCTCAAAGAGAGGGTGCAGGCTATCTAGATACCCATTCTCGCTTTAGCGATATTGACGGGAACTTACGGCTAGACTTGACGACAGATGGACTGCATTTAAATCGTCGCGGATATGAGGTGTGGCAATTGGCGCTACAGCAGGCAGATTCCTGGGTGGCGGTGAATCGCCCGACTCGTGCTTATAGTTCTGTGAGGCGGTAGAGCGATCGCATATTGCATCCTTATCAATGAAGATAGAGCCTTTTAAACTCGTTCCCAGTCCCCATCAGGGAACGAGTTTAATTTCTGAAAAAAAAATCAGAGCGATAAAGCTCTGATTTCAACTCTGAATTCAATTGAATTTGCAAAAAATATTAAAAATAATGGCGTGGCTACCGCTTTGGAGCCAATCAACAGATGAGCTGGCTAGATGACTTGACGAGAAACCAGCTTCTCAATATCAGCTTGGGTTTGCTGCAACAGCTGTTCTCGGCTATCAGCAGCTCTGGTGAGAGTGGGAACTAAGTTACGGGCTTGCAAAGCCATGTGAAGTTGTAGATGAGCAACGTACTCACTAAAGTCTTCACGAAATGAAGGGGTTGAGGATTGATTTAACTGCACGTTGACTGTGTTCTCCATCTTGATCTGTCAGCCGTTTGTCACCTTAAAGAAGTTATCACGCTGTTCCTACTCTCTTCTTACTTTGCAATGAAGTTTAACCGTTTGCCAGGAAAATCATGAAGAAAAGTTAAAGATTTGCCCCAACTGTTTAAACTTCCTTGCTTTATCCCTCACAAACCTGGCTAACAGCTAATGGGAATTCACCAATTAGCAATTAACCGCCAATTCCCAAACTTCCCGCCAAGCCTGGAGTCAGGGGTAGGAGAGTCGCCACCATCAAGAACAGAGCCAATAACCCCAAAGCGGCTCGTGCATCATCGGGTTCAGAAATCTCATTCAGGCTAGGGCGTTCTAAACTTCGCTGCAAGAACAGAATCACAATTCCCCAGTACAGCAGCAAAGGATTCGCCGGATTCACTATTGAGATAATCCCCAGCAAAATTAAAGTTGCTACCGTAGCGCGGCGGGCAATTTGCCGCCCGTAGATTGCCTGAACAATTCGCCCGCCGTCGAGTTGTCCAGCTGGCATCAAGTTAAATGCACTTACCACTAAACCCAACCAACCGATAATCGTCAGCGGGTGGACATCAACCAGAGTTTGCTGGAGGGCGGAACCAAGGACGACTCGCGCCAGCGTTCCCACCAAAATCGAACCTTGGAAAAACTGAGATGGCACTTGAAACAGGCTGCCTTCATGGGAAAGGATTAAACCTGCGATTAGCATTAACAGGGAAATAATACCACCAGTAGCAGGGCCAGCTAAGGAGATATCAAATAGCACCTGACGATTAGGCAACAGCGATTCAAAGCGGGTAATGGCTCCAAAAGCGCCAATTTGACCGGATGGGATGAAAAAAGGCAGACTCAGACGGATTTTGTGACGACGTGCTAGTAACCAGTGACCGATTTCGTGAGCGATTAAAACTGTCCAGATACCCAAGCTGATGGGTAGAACTTCTTTATATCGGCTCAGGTTGTTGAAGAAATCGAAACCAAGGAAAAGCCCTGCTGTTTCTAAACTGCTGGCAATTGTGGCTATGAACAGAACACCTGCGAGAAGCTTCTGAGTTAAGGTTGCCTTTTGGGGATCATTGCTGCTGGGGAGAACAATGACAACTGGCTTCTCTTCTGGATTTTCTACTAAAAATAGCCGATAGCGATCGCCTAATCTCTCTTCCAAATTGGCAGTCAACCGGGTATGCACTGCATCAGGTTCACCCCGCAGATTACCCCGGAAAATCGCACCCTCTTGATAGGAAATGGTTTCAGTAGCAAAGAATGTATCAATCCCAAAAATTCCTTGAATGCTTTTCAAGTCGTCGTCTGGGATGGGAACTACCTCAGAAGTGACGCGATTTAGTCCATCTGTAGGTGTCTGGGGCGTTTCGATGTCTTCCTCAGACTTATTTTCTGTAGGGTTCGATTCCTGGATCATCTTCACGACTTGCTCCCGCAGGATAGCATCCTGACCAGCGGCACGCAGTTTCTTGCCGATGAAGATGTACAACCCAGCTGAGGCTACCAACATAAATAGGATGCCGACTAGGTTGATATAAATCCCGGCGGCGAACAACCCAAAGAACAACAGCCAGGGAGCCATCAACACGACTGACTGCAACCAGGCATATATTCCCAATTTGCCGAAGGGCTTGGCTCGATAGAAGCCCCAACCCAGGATGCCGAAAGCCACCAGCGCAATTAAACTTGTTGTAGCAGTCTCCGATCCAGTAAACATTTTTTATAAAACCGTGCAGCTAGTAGAGCTAATAAGTCTACTCTAACTGAGTGCGATACCGTTGCAGGTAATGCGATCGCTGTGAGATCCTACAAGTTTTGCTTATGCCAAGATTCACGTTAGTTTTACTAATCGTGTAGCAACCAGCCAACTTCTACTCTGGCTTTTGGTAACTCGAAACAGCGGCTCTGAGATTCCCGTGATGTTCCGCAAGCAAACTCGCGCTTTGTTCCCTTTCTAACCCTGTCCAGTGCATCAGTAGCGCTAACTTGACAGATCGCCCACTTTGCTCTAACAAATAACTAGCATCTTCCCGATTTAAATCGGTGAGGTCTTGCAACATTCTTAAGGCGCGATCGCGCAGTTTTTTATTGGTGACGGCGACATCTACCATGCGATTGCCATAAACTTTACCCAACTGCACCATCACGCCTGTGGAGATGATGTTTAAAGCCATTTTCGTCACGGTTCCGGCTTTGAGGCGTGTCGAACCTGCCAGCACTTCTGGCCCCACTATCAAGCGAATATCTAAATCTGCCTCAATGCTGACTTGTTCAGCTGGGACACAGGCGATCAAAATTGTCGTCGCTCCCCGCCCGCGTGCTGCTTGAATTGCACCGTGGACAAACGGAGTCGTTCCCCCGGCGCTAATTCCAACGACGACATCAAGATTGGTGATATGGCGTTGCGCGATCGCATTCGCTCCATCTTCATCTTTGTCTTCTAAATCTTCAGAGCTACGAATTAAAGCCCCCGCACCACCAGCAATAATCCCTTGTACCAAATCTGGCGGCGTACAAAAAGTGGGAGGACACTCTGCTGCATCCAACACGCCTAAACGTCCACTCGTCCCAGCACCGATATAAAAAAGCCGTCCCCCTTGACTTAAGGCACTAGCTGTAGTATCTATTGCTTTGGCTAGTTCAGTTCTGGCGGATGCGATCGCCACCAGTGTTTGAGCATCCTCGCGATTGAACAAATCTACCAATTCCAAAGAACTCAGTTGATCTAAGTTCTGACTATTGGGGTTAATTTGCTCTGTTAAAAGATGCCCCCGCTCCTCCAGATTTTTCATCCTCGATCCTTATTACAACAATCCTTCTAGTTGACGACGAATTTTGTCTAAATCCGAAAGCTCCGGTTCAGGAGCATCTGGTTCCCAATCGGTTTTGGAAAGGTTATTTTCAGGTGGAGCTAAAAAAAGACGTTCTACATCGTCTTCGGGAACAAATCCTTCCGGAATTAACTTCCAGTCGTAATCTAAGTCTTGACAAATTTCCTCAATTTCCTCTGATTCCATTGGCTCCACAGTGGGAGTGGCAAAATCTTGAGCTTCTAGTAGCAGAGCATAGCGAATAGCATCATCTTCTGCTTCAAACAGTAAGAGCAAGTTGCGATCGCCAATTCGCAGCGAGTGCATCCCCTCGTTTTCTGTCCCGGTATTAAATATTAATACGTATCCGCGCATAGTCCCGCCATAATTCTTTTATCTATCTTTCTTTAATTTAGGATATCTGGCAACTTATTCAATTTCCTAACTTCTGTAAAGACGTATACACCATCTCTACACTAATCTTCCATATCGGGCTGTCATCGGTTGGGCCGGATTTTCTTGATTGTAAGCCCAGGCCCACATCTGATCGCCTAGCGAGAAGTGCCACCACTCATTAGGATGACGGCGAAATCCAGCTTGACACATCACAGAATTCAACAACTGCCGATAAATATGATACTGCTGTTGGGCGGCATCAGTGCTATCGGCATAATAATCTGGATACGACGCCGGAGATATTTCATCAATCTGGGTTCCCATGTTAACAGTCTGCCCAGTGCCGTCTACTAAGGTCACATCAACAGCAGCACCAGTGCTATGAGGCGGCGGTGTTGCTGGGTTCAAGTTGGGGAATGCCCAAAATTGATAAACTTCTTCCCAAATCTCTTGACGCTGTGCTTCTGTTAACTCAGTTAAATTTAACTTCCGCGCCTGAACAACTTCAGCAAAGGTGTAATCTACCATAAATTGCTGGACTTCCACCGGGCGATAAGCGTCAAAAATTTTGATTTGCCAACCCTGATGTACTTGTTGCAGGAGAGTGTGGGCTACCTCTAAGCTATCTAGAACGCTTTGGCGGAGATAATATGGCGAAAGCGCTCCATAACTAGCACCCAACTTTTGATAAGGATGAGGAGATTCTACCGCAAATTGCTCCAAAGGAATTGCAGCGATCGCTTCCCCACACTCTACAATTGCAATCTCCTGATAAGGTTTCATGCTCAGTTTCCTCAGGCTGACATCGTTCTTATTATGCCCTGTAATAAATACACTTAATAATCTTTCTTTATTTAGATTGGGTAATATTAATAAATCAATACAGCACACTTGATAATTATCAAGACTAAGGAATTATAAGTTAAAAATTAAGAACTTCTAATTCCTCACTCTTAGATTAGCAATTAGCTACATCCTTCTACAAAATTTACTTCAGGAAGTTTACCGGATCTGATCTGAGTAACACGCTTGCCATCAGTCTCGAATAGTACGCGATAGTTTCTGTCAGCGGCCTCTCGTGGCACGAATGTCAGATAGTGTCCTTTAGGAAGGTATTGATGTGGAGTAACTTTAATTTGCCCTGGATAAAGTGACTTTATTCGCGCTTCAGTATCGCCGATACGTGCGCCTCTGAGAGTAGTAATCGTTTTATTTGTCCACACATCCACTCTAGAAATGCGACCGTTTGTTACCATGAAACCAAGACCAGTGGGGCCTTTTTGCGGTTTGACGTACTGGCAACTGTTATTAGTAGGGTATTCACCAGTTGAAACTAGCCGAGTACCCGCAGCTTGTGAAGCTTGGGAAACAGTCATGCCAATTCGGACTGCTCCGATCCCTCTAATGACTACTTTTGATTGATTTGTTAGTGCTGCTTGCACTAGAGTAGCCGACATTACGCAAGAAACTGCAAGTGAGCTGATGCAGAAAGTCAAAACTTTATTATTGTTAGACATGGCGAATATTTAAGTAATTCTGGTTTTTGCCTAACTGTATCTACCAATTTAAAAGAGATAATTCCAGATTTTAGTTTTCTTTTCAAAAAAATTTATATAGGGTCAAACGATAGTGAAACCAAATAAATGTTTATAACAGTTTGGTTTGTCATTATCAAGTTTGCTCTACATTTTTTTACATTTTCAAGTGTTGGTATTTATAGAAAACAGGATAATTTTGATTAGCTATATAGTTAGTTTTTCGACAGTTTAATAGACTGCAATTTGAATATGAAATATATTAAAATGCCTAAAAAACTATACCAATAGTTAGATTGCAGGAACAATAATAAATGATGATATTGAGGACAGCATTGAGAATTTACGCGATAAAGTAATTCGGGTGAGCGATCGCGATCGCTCACCATCACTCATAATCTCAATGACGTAATTTAATCTTTAGTTGTTTCGGGCGCAGGTGGCACCGGATCGTAACCGCCGGGGTAGAACGGATGACAGCGCAAGATGCGGCGAATCGCAAGCCAGCCGCCGCGCCATACCCCAAATCTCTCTACCGCCTCCATTGCGTACTTAGAACAAGTCGGCTGAAACCTACAAACTGGAGGAAACAGCGGAGAAATCAAGACCCGGTATCCTTTAATTAGCCAAATCAGTAATATTTTCATTCTGGCACCTTAATCTAATAGATTGGTAATAGAGCTTTTTCCCCTTTGAATAAAGTCTTTGTTTAACCCTGTGTCTTCGTTAGAATCATTCCCGCAGCTATGGCTCCAAATTATCTTAATTGGAGTCTGTCTTGGCGTTATTGTACTACTAGCAGAGGGGCTACATCGGTACACCTCCACAGATCCGGAACGGGTGCGCAAGGTGGTACACATTGGTACTGGCAATGTGATTTTGCTTGCCTGGTGGCTGAATATTCCCGCTTGGGTAGGTATTACGGCTTCGATTCTAGCGAGTAGCGTTGCGCTTTTATCATACAAATTCCCAATACTTCCAGGGATTAACAGCGTTGGGCGCAAGAGTTGGGGAACATTTTGCTACGCCGTTAGTATTGGGATTTTAGTTGCTTGGTTCTGGTCTATAAACCAACCCGAATATGCGGCGCTGGGAATTTTGGTAATGACTTGGGGGGATGGGCTGGCAGCGCTGATTGGGCAGAAATTTGGTAAGCATCCCTATCAATTTGGGGGAAGCAAAAAAAGTTGGGAAGGCTCTTTTACAATGTTTTTGGTTAGCTATGCGGTCAGTAGCTTGATTTTACTCGGCGTTCATGGCAATATCTGGCAAAGTTGGGTGGTGCCGTTGGCAGTTGCCTTAGCTGCTACTGCCTTAGAAGCATTTTCCTGGTACGGTATTGATAATCTGACGGTTCCTGTGGGCAGTGCAGCGATCGCATTTTTTTTGACTGGTTTGCTGCTAACCTGAAAATAGTGTCTTTGTTTATAGTTGCAACATCGCCTCCGCCAAATCACTATCTAAACCTTTCAAAATTTATTGAAAAAACCCAGTTTCTCGCAGAAACCGGGTTTTTTAATGGTCGAGTTTTTCTCAATACGGTTCACTTAAAAACTCAAAATTCAAAACCTGGAATTTGTAGAGAAAGAGGATGCAGAAGCCAGTACCCATAAGCATTGGTTGAGTGACACTTGCGTACCGCTACGCCAAAGCAACCTACATACTATTCCCTAAAAACCTTCTTAAGTAAACCTCAAATTTATTTCTTTTGCCTGTTTAATTATTCAAAGCTTATGTATATAGACTTATTTTTGATGCCATTAATAAGCAATTTGTATATTTAATTACCGTTCCCTCTAAAGTATTTACTACCATTGATAGATTAAAAATAGACAATATCCTTTCCACTGGCAGATTCCCGATAAAGGCTTATTAGTACAAGATTAAGCAATAACACAATACAAAGCTGTCATAAATTTAACTTGCATATTAAATTGCTTGCAAGAGCAATAATTAGCAAATAGTCATGGGCTAGATTCTTCCCCATTACCAATTGCTCGAATCTTCCTATGTGCAAATTAGATAGACAGCAGCTTATCTATCTATTATTAGCAGCACATCAAATGACTTTTTTTAATTCCACAGTTCCGCCTCTGCGCCGCAAACAAAAAAATCTTGATTTTCAGGATATCCAAGGACTTTGGCGCATTCATTTGCAGATTGGAAACACTACGCTTTATTCCACGTTTTATACTCGGATCGATCAAGCTTGCATTTTCTGGGGTTTGATATCAGCAGCGATTTTTTTCACCGCGCACTTTTTCCCCTTGAGTTGGAATATTCAAGCTGCTTTGTGGTCAGCGCTGACTCTGATTGGTACTGCTGTAATGGTAGTATGGACGCGCTTTTGGGTGAAGGTGGAGCGGGTTAGCTGGGTGCTGTATTGCTGGGTAATTTTAATGTTAGTGGGGCTTGTCCTGACTGACTTGGGTATTTTCTTGGGCTGGGGAAATGTTTTGATGCGCCTGTGTCCGCTTTGGCTGGGGTTGAGCGCCTTTGGCTATTTCTTGACTGGTTTAGGGGTGCGATCGCGTGCTATCCTTCTGGCTGGAATTGTCCACCTGCTATGTATATTTCTCCTTCCCTACTTTTGCGGTTGGGAGTTTCTGATCGCTGGAGGCGTGATGGTGATTAGCTTGTTAATCTTAGCTGAATTTCAGTGGGATATGCGATCGCCTATTAGTTACGATGCGTTGACCCTAGAACAAAAACAATTCAATCAACAGCAACATCAGCTACGCCGAATGATTGTTTAGAAATATTTCAATAAAATTTGGTGGAGAAGAAACGCTTTTCCCCACCAAATTGTTTATTATTGACCACACGACGACAGAAAAAGACATTTACTTGACTACCAATCAGCCCTTCTAGTTTCTTTTAAGGGGTCGCCTGAAAAGGGCTGCACTCCAGTCACAGGATAAGCATCGTCACTTGGGCCAAAGATGCGAGCGATCGCTTCGGAAAAATACTGGGTGATACTGTCCATCATTCGGGTAATACCCATATACTTACTCTCCCGGTTTGTTTTTAGACTTGAAATGTAAATTAGCTTTCTATACTTACCATTATGAGTAGTTTTGGATTATTGACGTTTATTTGCAATACTTGTTTGATTAGGTTTGCAATACTTTGCTTGTCGTTGATGAAAGCTGTCTGTTTTATTAAACCTTTTACAAGTTTTTTGAACTTACTTATATTTTCAACAATTTACTTTAAAAGTTATGACTTTTGATGGCAATTGCTCCCGTGATGGGGAGCATCCGGCTTTCTTCAGGGCGGCGCAGTTATAGTTTTATGCGATCGCTCTTTATTTCTCAATTTTAGATAAAAATACTATTAAGAATAGTATACAAAGGAGATAAGTAGCCCTAAGAGGTCATGTAACCTACCTGATACATCTATCTTCTTTAACAGATTATCAAAATACCTTGGCAGTATTTTGGTGAATAGCACTATAATCATAGAAACTATTCTTGCCAAGGTAGCAAGATTATGAAAATTTCCCTTGACGGACTTGCAAAGCACCCTAACCCGCTTCAGGAGCAGGAAAGGGCAGAAGATCGGGAACTGGCGATCGCGCCTGAAGATTATAGCCTCCTGACCGACCTCTACCAGCTGACGATGGCAGCTTGCTACACAGGCGAAGGTCTGGAGCAAAGACGCGCCAGCTTTGAGCTGTTTGTGCGACGGCTACCAAACGGCTTTGGCTATTTGATTGCGATGGGGCTGGCGCAGGCGCTAGACTACCTGGAGAAATTCCGCTTTACACCAAGTCAGCTGGAGGCTTTGCAGGCGACAGGGATTTTTGCACAAGCACCAGCACGATTTTGGGCGCTGCTGGAGGAATGCCGCTTCACAGGCGATGTGTGGGCAGTTCCAGAGGGAACGGCTGTTTTTGCCAACGAGCCGCTGCTGCGGGTGGAAGCTCCCTTGTGGCAAGCTCAGTTAGTAGAAACCTACCTGCTGAACACCATCAACTATCAGAGTTTGGTGGCGACGCGGGCGGCACGGATGCGCGATGCGGCTGGGGCGCAAGCAACACTGCTAGAATTTGGGACGCGACGGGCGTTTAGTCCCCAAGCCTCTGTGTGGGCGGCGAGGGCGGCGTTGGCAGCTGGGTTAGATGCCACGTCTAATGTATTGGCAGCGATCAAATTGGGTCAAAAGCCTAGTGGAACGATTGCTCATGCTTTAGTGATGGCGATCGCAGCCACATCTGGAAGCGAACAAGAGGCTTTTAAGGCATTCCACCGATATTTTCCTGGTGCGCCATTGTTGATTGATACATACGATACAGTCGCCGCTGCCCAAGGTTTGGCACAAATGTTAGCAGCAGGGGAAACGCAATTGGCCGGGGTACGGATAGATTCGGGTGATTTAGTAACTTTATCTAAACAAGTGCGATCGCTTTTACCCGATGTTCCCATCTTTGCCAGTGGTGATTTGGATGAATACGAAATTGCCAGATTGAAAGCAGCTGGCGCTTGCATCGACGGTTATGGACTGGGAACTCGACTGGTTACGGGAACAGCTTTAAATGGGGTTTATAAACTGGTGGAAATTGATGGCATTCCCGTGATGAAAGAATCGAGCGGTAAGATAACTTATCCTGGTCGAAAGCAGATTTTTCGCCGCCATCAGGGAAGCCAGGTTAAAGCAGACAGATTGGGATTGTTGACGGAAAGCCCGAATGGAGAAGAACCTTTGTTGCAGCTGGTGGTTAAACAGGGCGAACAGATGCAGTTACCAGATTTAGCGGAAATTCGAGAACGTACAGCTGCATCAGTTGCTAGTTTACCAGCTCTGACGCGATCGCTTGATTCTCCCATTTCTGTATCTGTGGAGATTTCTGAGGCGCTGAGGTTGTTGACTGAAGAAACTCGTCTTGGTTCATCGAAGGAATGAACCGCCTTGGCTATGCTAATGCGCGTTAGCGCTATATAAACCCAAAGGAAGAAAATGAAGAGAGTTGCTTTGTTTGGTACAAGTGCCGACCCGCCGACATCTGGACATCAGGCGATCCTTAACTGGCTGTCTCAACACTACGATCTGGTGGCGGTGTGGGCATCAGATAATCCGTTTAAGTCTCACCAAACGCCCCTGGAACATCGATCCAGAATGCTACGGTTGCTAATTGAGGAAATTAATTCGACTTGGCACAATATCTGCCTGTTTCAGGAACTTAGCAGTCCGAGAACTCTGGAGACAGTCCAGAAGGCGAGGGCAATTTGGGGAATGTCGGTAGACTTTACAGTAGTAATTGGTTCCGACTTAGTTAGCCAGATGCCGCGTTGGTATAGAGTTGAAGATTGGTTGCGCCAAGTGCAACTGCTGGTAGTACCTAGACCAGGATATCCGATAGAAGACTCTAGTTTAGAGGAACTGCGGCAGATGGGGGCGCACATAGCGATCGCTCACCTTAACGCGCCAGCGGTTTCCTCTACAGCGTATCGTGAGAATGGAAACACCAAAGCCTTGACGACCACCGTCAAAGAGTATATCAATAGAGAACGTTTATACGAATGCCAGGACGCGGCTCGAAAAAAATAGCACAACAACCGACATTAGCCGATTTTAAAGTCGGAGTTGATAACGTAATTTTCTCAGTCGATACGGCGCAAAATCGACTGTTAGTTTTGTTAGTAATGCGCCAAGAAGAACCCTTCTCAGGACATTGGTGCCTACCCGGTACTTTAGTCCGTCAAGGAGAATCTTTAGAAGATGCCGCCTATCGAATTTTAGCTGAAAAAATTCGCGTCAAAAACTTGTACTTGGAACAGTTATACACCTTTGGCGGGCCGGGACGCGATCTGAGGGAATGTGATGATAGTTATGGGGTGCGTTATCTATCAGTTAGTTACTTTGCTTTGGTACGGTTTGAAGAAGCTGAATTAATTGCCGATGGCGTTAGTGGTATTGCTTGGTATCCCTTAGAACAAGTGCCGCAACTCGCCTTTGACCACAATAAAATTTTAGAGTACGGTCATCGGCGTTTGCGAAATAAGTTGGAGTATAGCCCAGTTGCATTTGAAGTGTTGCCAGAGGTATTTACTTTAAGTGACTTATATCAGCTTTACACGACAGTTTTAGGGGACAATTTTGCAGATTATTCCAACTTTCGCGCCCGGTTGCTGAAGCTGGGTTTTCTTTACGATACTAAAGTAAAAGTGTCGCGTGGTGCCGGCCGTCCGGCTAGTTTGTATCGCTTTGATGCTGAAGCGTTTGCCCCATTTAAGGATAAGCCTTTGGTTTTTATTTAAACGCCAAGGTACGCAAAGTCATTTAATCTTCTGTGTTAAAAAATATGGAACCCGACGAGACTTTAGATATCCAAGACATCCGTAATGAGATTGATAAAATTGACCGGAAAATTATCGAACTTCTTGGCAAGCGATTTGAATATGTGAAAGCTGCTGCCAAGTTCAAAACCAGTGAAGAAAGTGTAAAAGCCCCAGAACGGCGTAAGGCTATGATGCAGCAAAGACGTGTTTGGGCTGAAGAACAAGGCTTAAATCCTGATGTAATTGAAAAGTTATATCAAGATTTGGTCACTTATTTTATGAATGAAGAATTGCACCATTGGAAATCCAGAAAATAAATAATGTAATATATTCAAATACAGCAAACGTTATTTATATATAAAATCTTATCTCTCTTCCTCTGCGTTCTAAGCGTCTCTGCGGTTCGTTTTAAAAAAGTAGCTTTCACACATCAAATAGGATGGCTATATATGAAAATTGCGATCGCTCAACTTAACCCCACAATTGGCGACCTCGCCAACAATGCCCAACAAATTCTCAATGCTGCTAAAATTGCAGCCGAGAATAATGTCCGTTTATTGCTAACACCGGAACTTTCTTTGTGCGGTTATCCGCCACGGGATTTGCTATTAAATCCCAGCTTCGTTGAATCAATGGCAAAGGTTTTACAGCAATTAGCGCAAGATTTACCGCCAAATATAGCTGTTTTAGTGGGAACAGTTGAACCAAATTCAAAAGCGCACGTTGCTGGCGGAAAACCTTTATTTAACAGTATCGCCTGGTTAGAAAATGGTCAGTTACAGCAAATTTTTCACAAGCGACTGTTACCAACCTACGATGTTTTTGACGAATATCGATATTTTGAACCAGGGCTGCAAGCTAATGCTTTCACCCTCGACAATCTCCACATCGGAGTAACAATTTGCGAAGATTTGTGGAACGATGAGGAATTTTGGGGTAAGCGCAGCTATGCGATAAATCCAATTGTTGATTTAGCTCAATTGGATGTAAATTTTATTGTAAATTTATCAGCTTCGCCTTACAGAGTTGGTAAGCACAAGTTGCGAGAATCGATGTTGCGACATAGCGCGTCTCGCTTCAATAAACCAATCGTATATGCTAATCAGGTTGGGGGAAATGATGACTTAATTTTTGATGGTTGCAGTTTCGCTTTAAATCGTACTGGTGAGGTAGTTAGTCGCGCTTTTGCTTTTGAAACAGATTTGGTGTTAATAGAATTTGATGAGGAAAAGCGGGATCTGCTCCCCCCCAACTCCTCCTCGTTAAGAGGTGAGGGAGGGATATCGCCTTTACCAGAAACTGAAGATGAGGAAATTTGGGGCGCTTTAGTGTTGGGGGTGCGAGACTATGCGCGTAAGTGCGGCTTTTCTAAAGTAGTTATTGGTTTGAGTGGTGGGATCGACTCGGCATTAGTGGCAGCGATCGCATCCTCTGCATTAGGATCAGAAAATGTATTCGGCATTCTCATGCCTTCTCCCTACAGTTCCGATCATTCTATTAAGGATGCGCTGGAATTAGCCGAAAATCTGGGCATTGCGACTGAAATTCTGCCGATTGGCGATTTAATGACAGGTTACGACAAAACTCTGGAAAAGGTGTTTGCTGACACATCTTTTGGACTTGCCGAGGAGAATATTCAATCGCGGATTCGCGGTAATTTATTGATGGCGATCGCTAACAAGTTTGGCTATTTGCTACTATCTACAGGCAATAAATCAGAAATGGCTGTTGGTTACTGTACGCTTTACGGCGATATGAATGGCGGATTAGCTGTAATTGCTGACGTACCTAAAACCTGCGTCTATTCCCTTTGTAATTGGCTGAATGCTGAGAAACTGGGGACTGGGGACTGGGGACTAGGGACTGGGGAAGAAAAGAATGCTACTCTTTCCTCTATCCGAAAAGAAATTATCCCAACCAATATCATCTTTAAGCCTCCGAGTGCGGAATTAAAACCCGGTCAAGTCGATCAAGATTCTCTGCCGTCTTATGATATTTTGGACGACATTTTACAACGCTTAATTCACGAGTATCAATCATCAGCCCAAATTATCGCCGCCGGACACGATGCAACTGTTGTTAACCGAGTGATGCAACTGGTAGCGCGTGCGGAATTTAAGCGGCGACAAGCACCTCCGGGAATTAAGATTACAGATCGCGCTTTTGGTACTGGTTGGCGAATGCCAATTGCCAGTCGTTGGGCGGTAAATAATTAAAAATTTCAAAGCTAAGAAAGTAGACAGGCATCTTGCCTGTCTACGGTTTATTGTTTTACGAGTTTTAAACGCGATCGCTGCTCCCAAACCTTCTTTATCTGAGATTTTTTCAAACTTTGCAAACGCGATCGCAACTGTTTTAAATTCGGTGTCTCTCTGCCATAACGCCATTGGACATATGCCTGGGAAATTTCGTTGATGACTTCGGCTTTGTCGGGTGAATGGTGTTGACGTGCTTGATAGGCATACTCTAGAGGAGTATGTGCTGGGTGCTTGGCGTATCCTTGGACACTCAACTCCTTAAGCATTTGCTGGTAGATACTTTCCATCGGCGGCAACTTACCCAGCCAGAGACGGTAACGCAATGCTTGCAACCTGTTCCAAGCCAACCAACCGAGAAACCCCAGGCAAATTGCCAGGATTATACCAGTAAACAATCCCACCCAGCCATTGGAAAGCAGCGCCCAGAGCCAGATTATCGCCCCAATCAGCCAGATGGTAATGGCACCGAATACGTTATTTAACCAACTTGCTACAGGCGAAGGCAACCACCCGGCAACCCACTGCCAGAACTGGCGCAACACGCTAAAGGTTTGGTCTTCTTCAACGGAGGGGGGAATTAAGGGATTACCGGGAATCGGATCGAAGGCAAACCAGCCGTAGTTGGGAAAATACACTTCTGTCATCGCGTAAGCATCGGTGTTGCGGACGACATAGAAGCCAGTGAAGGGATTGAACTCCCCTGGTGAAAAGCCTGCTACTAGCCGGGATGGAATGCCAATCGAACGCAACATAATTGTTAAAACGCTGGAGAAGTGGTCAGGATAACCTCCTTTGTGTTTGAAGAGAAATGCTTCTACTAAGTCTTCGTTTTCATCCAAAAAAGGCAAGCCAAAAGGGTCTTGTGGGATGGTGTAGTTTTGTTTGAGATACTGAGCTAAGTAGAGAGCTTTTTCGTAGGGAGAGGTGATGGGTTTTCTCGATTTGGCTAATATTTCTTCGGTTAGCTGCCGCACTTTGTCAGAGATTTCTGGAGGAACTTGCAGATAGTAATTGCGGATTCTTTCGGAATAGTTTGTTGATGTTTTCGCCAAAAGAGCGCGATCGCGTACTGGTACTTCCGAAATTACGGTGTAGGTAAATCCTTCCCCCAAACCTGTCGGCGATCGCAAACCGCTCTCCGTATCCACCGCTACTTCCTGTGTGGGAAAATACAGTTCTTTAGGATAGGATAAGGCGGGAATCAGATTCGGCAGTTCAGAGACTATTGTGTAACTCTGAATCACCTGTTTAGTTTTCCCACTGAAGATGACCTGTCTGGGAAGGAAAAATCGGTACGACCAGGCCGGACGTTGCACAGTCTGTGTTTGCTTGTCGCGGGAAATTTCCCAACCCTGACCAGTGTAGCGATCTAACGCCAGCACTCGCCAAAATCCCTCGGCTTGCGATCGCACTCGCATCACCACTTTGGGCTTCATCTCTCCCCGGAGATTCTGGTTAATTTTGCTGCTAAAGCCGTAGTAGAAGGTATCATCCATCTGCCCGGCGCCCCTTTCTTGGTTTTGTCCGCCGCCTCCACCTCTACCTTGTTTACCTTGTCTGGCGTAACCAGGGTTAACGATGGCGCGGCCGTTACTAGAAAAATTTTGTTGTTCTAAACCTTGAGGCCCGCTAACTGGAAATGTTTGTAGTTGATAGCCAGGAAACCGGGGCATTAATGCAAAAATAGTTAGCCCCAGCCCGACAATTAAAGTAAAAAGTAAAAAGTAAAACTTAAAAGTGTTTTTAATTTCTTGGGGATTTTTTTTAACTTTTATCTTTTTACTTTTGCCTTCAAGTAGGCCTAACCGAGAGCGATAATCTAGCACCAGAACAGGCAGCGCTACGCCCAAAAACAACAGCAAAATTGGTGCAAAGGTTAAGGTTTGGCTGACTGTACCAGCAACGCCCAACAAAATCAGCCCAATCACCATCGAATAGCCTAAATCTTTGCGACGCGGGAGGTCAAAGCTGTGCAGCACTTGCAGATGAATTAACAATTCTGCAAGCACCAAGCGTGTATCATTCAAAGCACCAAACAGATTTCTCAGAAAAACTGTTAGTGCTACCACCATCCCAATCGCTATCAAAAATTTTACAGGCACATTGCGATCGCGTCGTCGATACCAACTCCACGTCGCACCAACTAGACTCAGCGGCACAGCCCATAAACTAATCTGAGTTTCCGCCGCTACATCCGTGGCAATAATCCCCACAACTACGAGTGCCTGCACCAGCACCCGTAGCAGGATTGATTCTTCCGTTTCCGGCTTCGACGTTGTTTCTAGCCGTTGCCGCACCCGATGCAAAACTGAATTAGTCATTAGTCATTAGTTATTGGTCATTAGTCTATTGTGCTTTGTCCGCTGTCAGTTGTCCGTATGTGTTGGAAGGTTGGAAAGTTGTTAGAACGACAATCTCTACCCAACGTTTCAACTCGACAACCCTTAAGTGACGATTGACTGCTGACGAATTACTAATGACTACGAACTAATGACTACGAACTAATTGCGATCGCAAAAATCAGCGGTGGTTGATCCACTTCTGACAAGCGAATTTCCAGAGGATAAGTCTGATTAGGTTCTAAATCAAACGATTCTACACTCAGGTAGCCTGGATAGGAACGCTGCGCTGTTGCTTCTGCAACAGCAGTTCGCAGCGTCAAACTGCCGCCACGAGGTAAGCGACTAACAATCCTGCACCTGGGAACCTTACCCTCTACCTGGTATTCTGCCTGGACGCTCATGATCCCCAGAGATGTTTGCCAATGTCGCTCCACAGGCTTCGAGTCGGGCGATACTGGCAACGTCAGTGCCTTGATGATTTCTCTAGCCGCCAATAAGGACAGCGCCATCTGTTGGCTATCTGTAGCTTCTTCGTAACGATTCGTGAAAAATTGCTGCTCTTGGGGGGAACGGGTTGGATAGAGCAACACCATTCCTGCTAACTGGTTTAGTGTCTGGCGTTGTTCTGGAAACAAGGCACTAGCGGCACGCACCAATTTCGCTCCCTGCGCTAGCGGCGACTGCACGACCTCCTGACAGGAATCTAGCAGTTGTGTTAAAACCGTTTCGGGGAGGGTGACAGGCAGACTGAAGTTAGAAAGCTGGGGTATCCACAGGGGAACAGAGCTTTCAGCCTCGCGGTCTAAATAATCAGGTTCGTAGTTGCAAATTTCCGTCTCCCAAGGAAAAAGAGGTGGGTTACGTTCAATTTCAACTTGCAGTTTGCGCTTCAAAAGGGCATGGAAACGATTTTGCACAGTCGGTTTTTCTCCTCCCAAGTTGAGTGGTTGACAGCCTTGGGCCGCTTCATCGAGGTGGTCTAATACTAGGCTCAGGTCTTCCGAGTCTAGGGGATCAGAATAATCCAATTCCATTGCCTCCACAGAATCGCCTTCCAAGTTAGGGTCTTGTGGTGGTTCTGCTGCTGTGGGATTAGAATCCTTTAGCAGCCATGCTAGGAAGCGGTTATCTATCGCTTCGGAATTGTTATCTAGGTCACTATTCATCTTGAGATGCACTTGCTCCGGATACTGAACGATTGCGAATTTCCCAGGCAAGCTCCAGCAGCTTAAACCATCGCTTTTCGACCTGGGAAACCGTACAATTTAAAGTCTGAGCGATCGCTGCTGCTTCCACTCCCTGTTGCTTTAATCGTAGTAATTCAGCCTGTTGAGCGCTCAAAAGTCCTTGAAACACCTGCCATTGCTGGGGTGTTAGACCCAAATTGCGCTCCAAATCCGCTTCTAACCACTGATGCACCAGTTCCCAGCGATGGGAAAGGGCAAACCGAATTAAATGATATTTGAAGCGTTGTTGCAAATAATCCCTCTGGCGGGGAGTCAAACCCAAAATCGCCTCAATTTCCCCGGCAGATAAATCTTTCAGGCGCAGCGTAAAGTAATCGACGCATTCAGTCTGCTGGCGGTCTTTGAGATATTTCATCAACTCCTTAACCACCGTTTGGCGCAGGCTCTTTTCCAACGGTTCCGGTTCATGACCTACCATTGCCTCCCGTACCTGATGCACCGTTGCTTCATTCCAAACCGAGTCTGACTCCGTAGCGCCTCCCTCAGCCGCCTGCTCCATATCTACGGAAGTTTCCGGAGGTTGCTGTTGCGAAAATGTCTGCGCCCGCAGGATGATTAGTTGCTGAGTACGATGACCCGGAAGGGGAATGCGTCGCTTGCCATAGCGTTCGGCAAAAGCCATGTATTCTGCCAACTCTAAAAGAGTATGGGGACGATACTTGGTAACAATCGCATTCTCGCGGCGAAACGCATTTAAGGATTCCGCATAGAATCCTTGCAAGAAATCTTCAATCAGCACCAGCCGCGCCTGATAGCTCGTTGGCACCTGTGAAGGTGTAATGTAGCGATAGACAATCGCACTCAGAGTAGCGTGTAATTCCACTCTTCCCCGATGTGCGCCCATCTGATAATAGTGAAGACATTGCTTTAGGCGAAGACGAGCCAGTGTCGTCGCCCAAGTTTCCACATCTCCTGAATCTTGGATGCGTTTACTCTCATGACAAATTCGGGCGACTTCACTGGCTATCCGCGCCGCCACCTCACGACAGTTATCCTCCGAGGCTTTTGTTGACTCTCGGAGTTCGTTAAATAGTAGTTTAAAAATTGCCTCCACGCGCTGGTAGATATTCCCCACACTGGCTAAATTGTTACCAAGACCCTAGCATACCCAAACGTCATACGTTAACAGCACAAGCCCTTAAATTAACAATATGAATTTAGACCAACAGATTCTAGCACTGATTGACAAAGCGCAACTTTATGGTGTACCACCTGAGTGGATTACCCAAATCGCACCCGTTCTCATCGAATATGCCACGGGGTTACAACATTTAGAGTATTACATTCTCCAAAGCCCAGAATCCGGTTGGTTATTGACAACCCTTAGTAATCGCGCCGAACCTGATGTCCAAAAAAAGGTGATACACGCTTTCTCAACTCTTGAGGACGCTAAGGGTTTCCAGTTAGTGCCAGATCCTCAAATTGTTGCCCAAAGAGAGCCTGTGACTCACATTTTGTTTGAGACGGTCGGCAGGGAGGTGATAGACAGCACAATTTTCTTTGATACTCCTGGTAATCGTACCACTGGCTATGAAATTTTTCGGGTAAATTTAATAGAGCGCATCAAAGAACATCAGCAAATACATCGACCTTCCCCCAAATCTAACCCCAGAAACTTGCCTCCAGATATTGCTTGAGCAAGGTTTTTTATGGTGAGCTTTTTTAATCAATGGTTTGAAGCTTTAAGAAATGTAATAAAATGTCCGATTTGGATTAATCGTTTACACTCGTCTACTTAAAGCCGAGCCTAAATAAACGAAACTAAGAAACCGGGTTTGTAGGGTTCCTGCAATCTCCGTTGAATTATGCCCACCTCCTTAGCCGCTAAAGTTAATTGCCCTTGTAAATGTTTGTAAAAATATTTCCAGAGGTTCCTGGTAAGTAGAAAAAGTTCTGTAGAGGTACTTATTGATTTTGGATTTTGGATTTTGCGAAGGTCGGATATATTCCAAAAGCCTCCCATAAGGCAAAATCTCTTTGATATTGTTTTGACGACAGCACTGTTATGCTTACCATCGAGTGCTTACGCAGCAGTTTTCAACATCGCCTCAGGCGGGCAGATTTTCGATTTTTCGACATCGGTTTTTACTTTCAGTGTCTCGGGCGAGGGAACCATCACCGACCTGAACGTGAGGTTTTCCGCCCAGCATACTTATGATTCTGACTTGACTGTTTTCTTGCGATCGCCAACTGGAACACAAATTCAACTATTTTCGCAGGTAGGTAGCTTTGAGGACAACTTTCAGGATACCCTGCTCGACGATCAAGCAGCGATCGCAATTACTGCTGGTGACGCGCCATTTATCGGTGCCTATAGACCTAGTAGCCCCCTGAGTGCGTTCAATGGGCAGAACCCCAACGGAACCTGGACATTGAGCATTGTTGACGACTTTGCCGCCGAGGATGGCTATTTGTACCAAGCAGGCGACGCAGCACCGTGGGGGACTGCCCTTGGTACGCAGCTGAGTTTTAATTCTTCTACTCCAGTGCCTTACGAGTTTTCACCAACCTTGGGCATATTGGTGCTGGGCGGTTGGGGTGCGGCGACTCAACTCAAAAAACGACTGCAAAAACGCAAGTAATACTTACGCGATCGCAAATTTTTCTAGTTGTTTCTAACAGTATCAAATTCCAAAATACCCAGCACTTACGAATAGCTACTGAAATTAAAAGCCACCCAAGTTTAATTAGCTTATTAGCCAGTAATTATACTGAATTTTTCAAAAATTACCTCTATCTCTCGATAGATTGTCCGGAAGTTTAAACCAGAAAGGGAAAGATGAACCAGGACGTCCTGATTGAACTTTACACTGGGAAATTATCACATGGATATTCGTTCGCTGCCCATAGTTTGCAAACTGCAATTAGCCAGTTTGAAGAAAGAGCAGCCGATCTTAGACTGTGAAACAGCTACTCCAGATCGTCAGTGTCAGCAACTTAAACGTCCACTCACTTTCCACAAAAGTTTAGTATTTCTTGGACTAACAGCAATATTAGGACTCAGTGGAGGCACTGCCCCTCAAAGTGCGATTTCTCAAACGAACTTAGTTTCATCAATAGGCAGTAATGTCACCTTTTCCTGTAACGATTCTGAAGCAACAATTCGAGCTAAAAACGGCCCTAGAGTCACCTTTGGATCGTCAATCATATACATCGGCTACCAGCAAGTATCAAGTATTAACCAAGACCCGCGAATGGTGCGTTTCGACAATGGTGTAAGAACTTGGTGTAAAACAGACTACGACACAACAGGTGCTGATGGTCGAGGCTACGGTTTACTTTGGAATGGCAGCAGCATTTTATATGCTGCATTCAGTACCGACGGCACACAGGGAACATCCAGCCAAGATTTCCGCCGCTTTGCTACAAATGGTTGGTTAACTAGCTATGGACAAGGTGGGGGTAGAAAAGTGGCAATTCTGGCACGGATAGATCCCAAAACTGGTAACGTTCTCAATGCCACATTTTTATCAGCTTTGCTAAGTAATGGAGAAAGCAATTCTTTAGATGTAAAAGGCTTATCTTGGACAGGCACAAACCTTGTCATTCAAGCAGATTCATATTTTGCTCCTCGACGACCAAATAAAACTGCCATGACTTGTATTGGTACCTCGCCCTTGCAATACAAGGCGCAATTCACTAGCGACTTAAGAACTGTGGTGCAGGCTTCAGCACTAGGTTGTTCTTAAATTGGGGTTTGCCAATTAACGCAATGGATAATCCCGATTAAAACTCTCTTTAAGAAGGGCGCAAGGGGGATTATTACCTGAGTTTGTCTACTGTAGATCCCCAAAACTCCCTTCTTAAGGCGGATTTCTAAAAGTTGCACGTTAAGCCAATTACTAATTGTTAAAGGTTAATCGCTAATTGGGAGAATAAAAAATGAACAATTATCTTTTTTTGCCTTTTATCTTTTGTATTGTGCCTTTTTTAGTTGGAGAAGTGGCACAAGCTGCTACATTTACTGAGATTGGGGATGCTGGCGAATTGCTTTCAACAAGTCAGGCTGTCAGTACCCAACCGCCCGGAACACCCCTGACCAGCATCTTAGGAATAATAACGGCAGGTGAAGATATTGACTTGTTCCAAATCTACGTAAATGGTGTTAATCCATTTTCCGCTACAACAGTAGGTACGGGGACTACGATTGACACGCAGTTATTCTTGTTTAATTCAGCGGGCATAGGTGTTTTTGGAAACGATGACGATGCAGGTACTCCTCAGTCAACTATTCCTTCCACTTTGTTATCTGCTGGGGTTTACTATTTAGCCATTTCTACCTTTGGAGACTCGCCAGCAAGCGCTGGAGGTGACATTTTTCCTTCACCATTGTTGGGAGTTCAAGGGCCAACTGGTGCTGGTGGTGCGTCGCCACTTAGCGGCTGGTTCAGAGACAGCTTTGATGACAATATTGGCACCTACACTATCAATTTAACCGGGGCTGAGTTTACTACTGGTTCTACTCCTGTTCCCTACGAACCGCATTCAGCACTGGGAGTATTAGCGTTGGGTGTTTGGGGTGCTGTTTCTAGATTTAAAAAAACACGAAAATTAGCCAGAAAATCATGTATAGAGGGCAATACCAGCCAAAGCGGACAACTTGCTAAAAAGCCAGAAAAGCAAGTTTAAATCTATGAAAAAACGTACTGTCAGCGTAGGTAGGTTATTAGGAAACTCAAAGTCATGGTTGTTTGCGATCGCTTTCGGCATAGCTGCGGTTCAACTAATCTTAACCTGGAAGCTAACTCGCGATAGCGATCGCTTAAGCTTAACTGTCTTGTCTTGGTGTGCTTTATTCTCTTTGCTGTGGAAAAAACGTAATACTTTAAAAGTAGAAAGTGATATCCTTTCTACTTTATTTGGTGTCTTACTGATTGCTATCAGCCTCATCAAAAGCACATCTCTGTTTTGGTTTGAGTCTTCATTTATTAAAATAGCTATATTATTTTTCGCTTTAGGTTTGGGTTTGATAGCATCTGGTTTTAAGGGCTTAAAGCAATATTCGCTGGAATTTATTATCGTGTTCCTTCTTGTTATTCCTGAAGAATTGCTATTACAGCAACTTGAAAATCTAATTAATACCAGTTTACTAGCCGCTAAGTTTTCAACCTTCATGCTTTGGTATTTAGGATTTACAGTTTCTCGCCAAGGCGTAAACGTGATTTTACCCAACGGCGCTATAGAAATATATGCCGGATGTTCTGGATTAAATGCGATGTTCCTACTGTTACGGTTGTCGCTGCTTTTTATTTTAGTATTCCCTACGGAAATTTATAAAAAAACCTTATTACCCATAGGGGCTATTTTATTAGCATTTCTAATCAATGGGATTCGAGTTGCTTTAATGGCGGTTTTGGTAGCATCCTCAAATCAGCAAGCATTTGAATACTGGCATGGATCTGAAGGCAACCAAATATTTTCTACAATTTCCATTTTAATTTTTGGTATCTTATGCCAATTCTTGCTACATGAAAATAAACCAGAAAATCCAGATAACATGGAGTTTTAAAAGCAATGATATTGAGCAAAGAACTCCGAGGCATATTACTAGCTATAACTTCTTTTGGGATTATTTTGACGCTTTTAAAGTTAATTTTAGATCCAGAAGCAGGTAATAAAACTGTTAGCTTGTTCGCTTTTCCTCCAAATGTTCCATTAAGTGAAGCCCAACTATTAGAAAGTAAACCTCTGAATGATACAGTTAATCAGCTACCTGGACAATACGATTCTGTTATTGCTGGAAGGCGATATCGATATATTAAAAATGGCATTTTTATCAATATAGAGATGCGCTATGTGGTAGGTACTCTGGGAAATATCGATAGCTTGCTGCAAAAACATACTGATGTCAAGCTACCTCGTGGTGAGATGATACAGGCGTTACGCCAGCAAAATGAAATGGGCTTTTATAGCCTCTTTGTTTATCGGCATCAAGCTTACTTGAATGCCTGTATTAACCCACGGGGAAACAGTACAGTTACTATGCAACAATTTTTGAAAAATCAGGTTATTTACGACTTACAAATAAGACGTTTGAGGCCTTGGTTATTAGGTGAAGAAACTTTGCGCGATCGCCGTTGTCTTTGGGCGCATTTATCCACGCCTTTAAATGCTACTAATCCTGAGTCTTCCTACCAACTTTTGGAACAAGCTTGGGTTTCCTGGTTTCGCTGGTGGAAACCGCGTTTTCCTAAACAATAGAGAGTTTTGAGCAATAACAATTTAGAAAAAAAGTTTTACTTGTATGAATCAATCCGAAAGCAAAGAAATCCAGACTATTTCTCTTTTGCGGGTAGCAGGTTACGGCTTGTTGATGTTAGCCTTCTTTGATTTTTCTCAGATTCTTGTTCCGCCACGCTTTACTAACCCAACCTGGGAATTTCAGATGATGGGTTCTCTCGTTGAACGAGTTCCTGTACCTTTGATAGGAATGGTGTTGGTTTTTTACGGAGATTTAAGTTATCGCCGCAAATTAGAAATAACTATATTAAAACTTTTTTCCTGGGTTTCTCTAGCCTTGGGAGTATTATTTTTGCTGCTAATTCCTTTAGGAGTTAATAACACTTGGCGACTTTATAATCGAAACAATGCCCAAATCAATTACCAATCATCTCAACAGTTATCGCAAATTCAACGATTTAAAGGTAGGTTAGCACAAGCTACCACTGAAGAAGATATGAATCAGCTTTTTGCGGCTTTAAATCCCCAAGAGCGATCGCCTGAAATTAAAAATACTGAAGGCTTCAAAAAGAAACTACTTGCAGAAATTGGTAAAGCTGAGAAGATTGTCACTACCCAAAATCAAACAACGCGCCAAAATATGCGCCTTAGCCTAATAAAAAGTTCTCTAAAGTGGAACTTAGGTGCGTTGGTTTCTGCTACTTTGTTTGTTTGGATTTGGCACGCCACACGCTGGGCGCGACGCAAGCGGAGCAAGAGCATTCGTAATTAATACTTTATGGTTTATCAACCCTAAAGGAAGGCTTCGCCTAAGAAAAGGCGAAGCCTATTTAATTGGTCTTGAGTTCTATGGTAGACAGCGTAAGACTACTAGCGATCGCGCCGTGACTGGCACAGCTTTATCACCCGTGTAAATAGCTCCGTCTTCTACGAAACCAGCCTCCTTAGTATCAATCTCAACCATCCACCCTCGCGCTTGCAAATCGATTGGTAAAGTAAACTCAATCATTTCCCAGTGAGCATTAAAGAACAACAGAAAGCTCTCATCAATAATGCGTTGACCTTGGGGGCCAACTCTGGGAATTTCCTCTCCATTCAAGAAAACCCCAATTGCCTTGGAAAAACCAATCTGCCACTGTTCCTCAGTCATCTCGCTACCATCAGGATTGAACCAGGCAAGATCGCTTATCGTCCTACCGTGGATCGGTCTTCCTTGAAACCACTTGCGTCGCTGAAATACCGGATGTTTGCGGCGGAAGTAGATTAGCTGGCGAGTAAAATTTAACAGCTCAGATTTTTCATTTTGCAAATTCCAATCCAACCAGGAAATTTCATTGTCTTGGCAATAGGCATTATTATTACCCTTTTGGGTTCGCTGCATTTCGTCCCCGGAAACCAGCATCGGTACGCCTTGGGAAAGCATTAACGTCACCAGGAAGTTTCGCTTTTGTCGTTCCCGCAACGCCAAAACTTCGGGGTCATTGGTTTCCCCTTCTACCCCGCAATTCCACGAACGGTTATGGCTATCGCCATCGCAGTTGTTTTCTCCATTCGCCTCGTTGTGCTTCTCGTTGTAGCTGACCAGATCGTAGAGAGTGAAACCATCGTGGGCAGTTATAAAGTTGATACTGGCATACGGACTGCGCCCGTTGGTCTGGTATAAATCAGAGCTACCCGTGAAGCGGTAGGCAAATTCCCCTAAGCTACCCTCCTCACCGCGCCAGAAATCTCGCATGACATCGCGATACCTGCCATTCCACTCTGACCACAGCAGGGGAAAGTTGCCGACTTGGTAGCCGCCATCTCCCACATCCCAAGGTTCGGCAATCAGCTTCACATCGGCGATTACAGGGTCTTGGTGGACAATGGTAAAGAATGCTGCCAGATTATTCACGTCATAAAGTTCTCGCGCCAGTGCCGAGGCAAGGTCGAAGCGGAATCCATCGACGTGCATCTCTAAGACCCAATAGCGCAGACTATCCATGATTAACTTCAGGATTTGCGGATGGCGCACGTTCAAGGAATTTCCGCAACCCGTGAAATCCATGTAATAGCGGGGATCTTCATCTACGAGGCGATAGTAAGCGGCATTATCTACCCCTCGCATCGACAATGTAGGGCCTAGGTGATTGCCTTCGCCCGTGTGGTTGTAGACCACATCCAGAATGACCTCAATTCCTGCCTTGTGCAGCGCTTTTACCATTGCCTTGAACTCGCGTACCTGACCCCCCGGAGTTTTATCGGCACTATAGCCAGAGTAGGGGGCAAAGTAATTGAGGGAATCGTAGCCCCAGAAATTCTTCAGTCCCTTGTCAGCGAGATGTCCGGGAAAGCGTAAGAAGTGATGTACGGGCATCACTTCTACTGCTGTAATTCCGAGGGTCTGGAGATGAGCGATCGCGGCCGGATGCGCCAGCCCCGCATAAGTACCCCGCAGTTCTTCCGGGATATTTGGTTGCAGCTGGGTAAATCCTTTGACGTGGGTTTCATAGATGATCGTCTCGTGGAATGGGATTCGCAGCAGTTGATCCCCTTCCCAATCAAAGGACTCATCAATAACAACCGATTTTGGCATCAGATGGGCGCTATCAGTTTCGCTGAAGCTGAGGTCTTCTTCTGGGTCATCCCAAGAGTAGCCAAAGAGTTCTGGCCCATTGACGACATCGCCATCAATCGCTTTCGCATAAGGGTCGATCAGGAGTTTGTTGGGGTTGAAGCGATGACCTTGAGATGGATCGTAGGAGCCATATACACGATATCCATAGCGTTGTCCCGGTGCTATCCCCGGCACATAGCCGTGCCAAACCCAGTTGTCTACTTCCGTCAGGGTGAGGCGTTTCTCCTTACCGTCTTTGTCAAACAGACAAAGTTCTACACCCGTTGCGTTTTCACTGAACAAAGCGAAATTTGTACCTTTGCCATCCCAGTAGGAACCTAAAGGATAAACGTTACCAGGCCAGAGTTCTAGGTGCATATATGGAAAAATTCACGAAAAATTGATAGTTAGCTAAAATCAACTCCTTACAGCGTCAATTCACTCCAAGCAAACGCATCTAATCTCTCAAGTCTTGCTAAATGAATGACTTAATTGTAAGAATTTTGTTATTCAACGCTGTATCTTATTGATTTAATTGATGTTCAAAATTTAGATGTGTTTGCTTTTACTAATCGAGTTAAAAGTATTCTTGCATATTCGTGATGGCAAGTTTTTATATTTGGGTATCAAGTTTATCATAAATTGTTTGGTTAGGAGTTCCCATTGAAACAATGGCCTCTCTTCATCAACCGCAAGCAGCATCAGCAAATGCCCACTATTGTGCGTAAACCGAAGAAAGCCTTAGACACCATGACCCTTGATTACCCACTTGTTGTTTAAAAATAAATTTAGCTGTTACTGTTTTCTGCGGCTTCTATCCGAGAATGGAACTAATGTTAAGCTTGAAAGTGATTTTAAATACAAACTATCTTAATGTAAGTTAGGGCTGATACCAAGTAGCATTCAAATATGTCGCTTCACTTCACTTTGCTCAGCATGACATTCTATCTATGAATGCAGCTTTGTATGAGTAGTATTTTCGGTTAAGTCTGAGCGCGATCGCAAACATAAACAGCAAGAATTCAGAATTCAGAAAAATGAGGGGACAGCAAAGACTTTTCAAGGCTTAATTGTTTTAGCTGCCTATCTTTTGATCCAAGACTTTCCTAAATCTGAAATAGACAACTAGCAACGGGATAATCTACAGCCATTGTCCGCCCCGAAAACGCCAGCGGGGAAATATAATTCGCATAATTGTTTGCGATGCCATATAAACAGCAAGCCAAACAACGCTGTAGTGGAGTGCGAACCATTGCAAAGGTAAATCTCGTCTTACACCTGGTAAGCCAAATATTTTTACTAATAGCACTATAAATATTGCTTCCCAGATACCAGCAAGTAATTGTAAGACTCCGGGCCAATCTCTATCCCAACGAAATTTCTGGAGATAGTCATAAAGAACATCCCAAGCCAGTCCAAAGATAGCAACATCTAGCAATACCCAGAAATAAACTGGATTGGCTGGGCCGATGATGCCCAAATAAAAGGGTAAAGTTACTAAAACGCCTACTGTTGCAAGTAGTAATAACCGAGTTTGCCAGCGACCAAACAGCGTTGGAGTCATAGGATTTTAGATTTTGGATTTTTAATTTTGGATTGCTCCGACGGATGATGGAAACTTGCAAATTGTTGCTTTTTAGCAGAATTACTGAACGTGTATTTCCGGATAATCGCCTAACCATCGACACAGGAATTAATGCTAGGGGGATTGATTTGCTGCCCATTTTAGCCATTGCCCAAAGGAATTAAAAAGGTTTAATCGGTGCATTCCAGGCGATCGCGCGGTTGCGAGGCTATCAACTGTAGAAAGTGCGGCATACTGCAAGCCGAGGAAGCTATCAACAGCGGCGTAGGGGCCACCTAGTGTCATGGCACCAGCCGCATACATTCGCCCGCGTGAGGAGCGCATATCAACGATTTCAAAGTCGTTAGCGACGGCTATGCGCCCATTTTCGTGCAAGGGGAGGTTGTAATGGCTAACGAGGTCGTTAAGCAAAGGACTTGCTTTGACTTTGGCATCGAGTCCGGTGGCATCAATGATAAAGTCAGCTTCCAGGCGAATTTGCCCTTTTAAGCCTTTTTCTTGAATGTAGGTGATGGTGCGTCCTGTTGCTGATGATTGCGGGTCGCGTTCGACTTTTTCAACTGCGCCAAAGGCGATTTGATACCAGCCTTGGCGGATGCCTTCTTCTACGATGCGCTTCCAATCTCCACGGTCTGCGGTGGTGGTGCCTCCCCAGTCTGCCAGGAGGCGCGATCGCGCTTGGGGGTCGGCTTTTTCCAGCATTACCCGCAATTCGCCACCCCAGCAGGCTTTGGGCCAGTTAAAGGGTTGAAATTCGTAGTGATTTTCGACGGTACGCTGAGAGGTGCCGAATTTGTTGCCTTGGGGTTTGGGCGATCGCATCAAGTGCAACAGCCCAATATTCTGATTTTTCTTTCTAGCTTCATAAATTCGCTGTACAATCCGCGAGGCGACAATTCCCCGTCCCCGGATCATCACCGTCCCGCCATATTTTTCTAAATGTTCGTAGACGTGGTTATGTTCTTCGTAGGCATTCACCACTGATTTAAAATCGCCTGTTTTTTCCCGGTATTCTTGCAAATCTGGGAGAAACTGAATTGCTGGATAACCAGTTGCTAGTTGTACGTTGCGGGCGATTAAAAAAGCATGGTCGCGGCGGTTGGCGCTGGTGCGAGAATAAGCGATCGCATACCTTCCATCCTCTGTTTTCCGAATCGACCGCACGCTTCCGTAGCGAAATATTTGCTCCCAACCAATCCGTTTGGCTTCTCTATCTATTGAGTCAAATACATTACCAGCGCGGGGGGTGTAAGTTTGGGCAAAGGTTGGCTCAGCAAACACTTGCCATAAATATCCTAATGCTGTAGCAATACTGCCCTTAAACAAGTCGCGCCAAGCTTCCCGTAAAGCATAGCTGGGCCAACCCCAAATATTATCCGGACAAGAATCTGAGTTTGAGCGCAACCGTTCGTGCAGAGGAATTTGCGAATTCATGCAAAGCCGCTTGTAACGGGCGTAGGGCTGCGCCTCCATCCCCAAAGCCGCAATGCGATCGCTTTTTACCCCGGAAATTCTCAATAAATCTACCCAGACAAAGCTGCCCAACCCCGCCCCAACTGCCGCATAATCTACTTCATCCACCGACAATCCGGTAGCATGGAGGTCTTGTACTACAACTTGGTCTGCCCCAAACACAGGCGGGGGAAAGCTACTACTAACCGCCACCACTGGTTGAGGTGCAGGCTGACTAATGTTGGGGTCGGGTAAATCGGTGTCTGGGTTAAATAAAATCTGGGAATTGCCAGAAGGGGACGGCGCTGGTGTACTGGCAGCGAAGGTGACAATAATTTGGTAGGGGCCCATTTGCAGCGTGTCGCCGTTGGCCAAAATGCTCCGCGTCTGACGTTGCCCATTGACAAAGGTGCCGTTGCTGCTGTTTTGGTCAATTACTACTACGCCGCCTGCATCCTGTTCAATTAGGACGTGGAAGCGGGAAACCTCAAGACTATTAAGAACCATCCGGGAGACGCGAAGCCCGTTTATTTCGGCTGGCATCTGATTAAATTCTCGTCCTAGCGCAATTGGGACGGAGAGTATTGGTTCGCGTCGTTCTCCCGTTGCTGGGTCGTCCCAGCTAAGCCGAAGGCGCAAGGATGCGGGATTCATTCTTTATGACCTAATATTAGTTGCCGTTGGGAGTTACTAATACACTGAGTGCTGCTGCTAAGGAAGTGCCACACCAGGGACATCCCAAATTTAGCTGCTTATACGGAGAAACTTTATTACAAGCAAAACATTGCAGTCCGTAGGTTACAGATGGGTTAGGGCGGGTGGTTCCCGGAGCTACTGCTTTTGCTGCTGGGGAGGACGGCGGCATTATTATAGTGGCGGGAACTGCGATCGCGCCCAGGCAAAC
Source organism: Trichocoleus sp. FACHB-90 (assembly GCF_014695505.1). NCBI lineage: Bacteria > Bacillati > Cyanobacteriota > Cyanophyceae > Leptolyngbyales > Trichocoleusaceae > Trichocoleus > Trichocoleus sp. FACHB-90. The sequence goes on along the minus strand of NZ_JACJOK010000038.1, from coordinate 18,221 downwards.
AGCAGTTACTTTTAGTTCCATCTGCCCTAAGTAAAAAATGCTACCCTGACTCAGAGCCACTTCGCCTTGGGCAATGCTGCATCCATCCACTAGAGGGGGATTACTTTCTCGCAGGGAACGCAAGTAGAAGCTTTGCTGCTGGGCTAGAAAAAAAATTTCGACGTGCAACCCCGATACTGTGGGATCTGTCAGTACGATATCGCATCGAGCTGGGTCGCGACCGATGCGTATTGTTCCAGGGTTTTTACCAATTTGGTGGTCGTTAATTGTCAGGCTTTTTACCTGCGTTCCTTCGTACCACTCTAAAGTTAGTTCGTTCATCGCTCTAGCCTTATATATTGTCTACTTCTATAAAGTTCTTCAAGTTAGCCTGTTCTGATTTCTAACATGAGCTAGAAGAGAAATCCGAAATTGTGTATGAAGTGTAAAGAAGGAGGGATTGGGGATTGGGGATTGGGGATTGGGGATTGGGGATTGGGGATTGGGGGCTGGGGATTGGGGACTGGGAAGACCTTAGATTAAATCCGGTTAATTTAGGATCGTGGATTCCTTAAATTGCAAATCCCTTGGCTAGACTGCTAACATACCCTAGCTAAGCTCAAGCCCTGAACTAAAGTTCGGGCTGAAAGCTCAAGTCCGTTGAAACGGACTCAAATGCTATTAATTTCAACCTGTTAAACAGGTTTTAGCTTTCAGCCGGAAATTTATTTCCCGGCTCTTAAATCAGTCCCATTGCACCCTACCGAACTTCAGCGGAAGGTTCCCAGTCCCCAGTCCCCAATCCCCCAATCCCTACCTATTCGTGGATTCCTTAAATTGCAAATCCTTTGGCTAGACTGCTAACATATCCTACCGAAGCTCAAGCCCTGAACTAAAGTTCGGGCTGAAAGCTCAAGTCCGTTTCAACGGACTCAAATGCTATTAATTTCAACCTGTTTTAACAGGTTTTAGCTTTAAGCCGGAAATTTATTTCCCGGCTCTTAAATCACTCCCATTGCACCCTACCGAACTTCAGCAGAAGGCTCCCCAATCCCCAATCCCTACCTAATCGGGGATTCCTTAAATTGCAAACCTCTTGGCTAGACTGCTAACATACCCTACCGAAGCTCAAGCCCTGAACTAAAGTTCGGGCTGAAAGCTCAAGTCCGTTGAAACGGACTCAAATGCGATTAATTTCAACTTTTAACAGGTTTTAGCTTTCAGCCGGAAATTTATTTCCCGGCTCTTAAATCAGTCCCATTGCACCCTACCGAACTTCAGCAGAAGGCTCCCCAATCCCCAATCCCCAATCCCCAATCCCCAATCCCCAATCCCCAATCCCTACCTATTCGATGCCAATTTATCAGCCCAGCGGGTTGTCTCTGGCAAACGATATTTCGGCGTACAACGCATTACATAATCTATTGCAGTTGTCAAGCTTACTCGATGTCCGCTAGAGACATAAACTGGTTTAACGCCTTTGCGAGTCCGCAAGACTGCACCGATTGTTTCACGACGATGGATTAAAGGTTGCCAGTTGCCTCGCTCTAAAGGCAATTCCTCATGCTTCCCAACTAGCAAGGATTTCGCTACGCCAATGGTGGGAACGTCTATCAGCACTCCCAAATGGCAGGCAATCCCAAAGCGACGGGGATGGGCGATGCCTTGACCATCACATAATATCAAGTCAGGGGCGATCGCGAGTTTCTCTAGCGCGTCCAGTACAGCGGGGATTTCTCGAAACGAGAGGAATCCGGGAACATAGGGAAACGTAGTGGGACGCTTTGCGATCGCTTGCTCTTTTAGCTCCAAGTCTGGAAAACTAAGAACGGCAACAGCTGCGCGTGAGATGCTATAAGAATCCTCAAAGCCCATATCGACACCAGCCACATACTGCACCGATGCCAACTGATCTGAGGTGATTACTTCTTTTCTAAGCTCTTGTTGGATAGGGAGCGCTTCTTCAACTGTAAGAGGCCATGCGTGACGTTGGTGGATTTTCATTGATCAACTTCGACATCCTGATTTTTTTCCAGCCACTCAATTACTCGTGCTTCTTCTGAGAGTTTCGCTTGATTTTGCCCAACTGCTCTAGCGCGGACATTGATCAAGCCAATCGGGGTACTCAACAAATCTACAAGCGTCGCTTTGCCAGTCACGCACATCGCCCCTTTCATCGGCAATTCCTTCACCAACCAGCGTCCCAGCCGCACTGCATATTGCTTGGGAGTTGGTTCGTGCATCAATTTGACACCATGCAATTCGTGCAAGTAGCGATTTGAGCGACCATAGCGCCGCCATTGACTTTGGAGTTCCGGCACTGTGGAGCGGTGGCGATGCCGGACAATAGCTGTAGGGGCAAAATGTAGCTGCCAGTCGCTTTCCCTCTGGATGCGCCAACAGATGTCAGCATCGCCGCCAGTTGTCAGGTGAGGGCGAAATAAACCCACCTGTTGGAAAGCTTTTTTGCGAATTGCTAGGTTAGCAGTTTGACCGTATGGGCAGAAGGTATTAGCTAAAGTATGTTTCTGGGATAAAACATCTTCTTGCTGGGCGTGTTGTTCCAGCAGAGTTTTACCCGGCAAAGCCATAATTTCGCCTACGACAATACCAATATTGGGATTCTCGAAAGGTTGGATTAAGGCGGCTAACCAATCTGGTTCCGGACGACAATCGGCATCGGTGAAGGCAAAAATCTCAGTTGTTGCTGCCCGAATTCCAGCATTTCGCGCCGCATAAGAGCTTTGGATTTTGTTTTCGGTAATTGGGCGAATTGTCCAGCCAGAGGATGCGGCTGACTCGGCGGCTGACTGGAGAAGGCTGAGGGTGCGATCGCTACTATTATTGTCTACCAGCAAATACTCTACATTCTCGGCTGGATAACTTTGCGACAAGAGGCAGCTGATTAAACCTGACAAGTCCCTTTCACCATTGTAGATTGGGACTATTACTGAAACTTTGGGCCCAAAAGGCTGTGTCATGGGGCGGGAGTTCATGCCGTTTTTTAATACCGTTTCTTATAAATTTAGGCGGCGAAATTTACTAACTAAAAGAAATACTGATTTTAGTTGAGTCGGTAATGCCTATTTTACTTTTTGGTGCAGTAGTTTATCTTCAAGCCGTTTGCCGCCGTATCTCACCTCCTTTCTATGCCTTCTGACTGATGATGCTTGCTGTTCTAAAATAGCAAAGTTCTTATAACTAGGGCATCTTGGTATACCCGCTCACACCAACCTATGTTTCTGTCGGAAGATGGAGCGTTCCTGGGATCAGCCAGTGTTACGTTAGTTTACAAGTTTTAAAAGAAAATTGAAATTACTGATAGGAGGTTAGCGGTGCCTAGCAGAAAAATGAAAAAATTCAAAGAAAAAAATGTTTGGAGCGATATTGACTTTCAGAAAGTTAAGCAAAGAATTAATAAAATAACTCAAAAGCTGGAGGAGGTTCAAAGCAAGTTTGAACCCCAGGAGGACAAATTCAACTCGATCCCGCAGGAATTTAATCAAAGCGATCGCATTGAAAAATCAAATCGTCCCTAAGCGTTGACGCAAAATAAATTCAGCTAAACTCAAATCCATCGGGGTCGTCACCTTCAAATTCGTCTCTTCCCCCTGTACAATCTGTACTTTTAAACCGCATTTTTCAAATAAAGCAGCATCGTCTGTAACTTCCCAGTGTTGCGATCGCGCTTCGGCATGGCACTGTTGTAACAAATCAACCTTAAAACCTTGAGGCGTTTGCGCCGCCCACAACTGTTCTCTGTTGGGCGTACTCTCAATTAATCCAGTTGCATCCACTACCTTAATCGTATCTTTCACAGGCACAGCAGCAATTAAGCCGGGAACCTCCACAAGTGCCTCAGCACAGCGATCTAGCAGTTGGGGAGTTGCTAGACACCGAGCGCCATCATGAATTAATACTAACTGAGCGGCTGGTAGTGCTTGCAAGCCGTTGTAGACAGATTCTTGCCGCGTAGTACCACCGACAATCAGCTGCACAGGCTTGGTCAGAGAAAGCTCAGCTAAAATCTCCTTAAAGTCGGGAAAGTCATCAGGGTGAGCAATCAAACCGATCCAGCTAATGTGCCGTGAGGCTTCCGCCGCTAGGAGAGTCCAGGTAATCAAAGGTTTACCCAGTAACATTAGCAGCAGTTTGTTGCGATCGCTTCCCATCCGCCGCCCCATGCCCGCGGCTGGAATTAATAAGTGCATAATTCTCCTGTTTTAGCCATTAGTTCTTTCGGTGTAGGGTGTTATGGGTATATATTCCCTTAAAATTAGGCTCAGAAGTACCCTCAGTAACTTGAGATGAGAATACTAGCCCTTGTTCCCGGCGGAATTGGCGACCAAATTCTATTTTTCCCTACACTGGACGATCTAAAACGGAATTACCCCGAAGCCCAGATAGATGTGGTTGTGGAACCCAGAGCAAAGGGTGCATACCGTGTTTGCAAGTCTGTTGATGAAGTCATAGCCTATGATTTTAAGGGTAGCAACGGCCCCGCAGACTGGGGAAATTTACTCGGTGTCATCCGCGATCGCGAGTATGATATCGTCCTCTCTTTGGGGAGTAGGTGGAGTGTAGGCTTGTTGCTATGGCTGACTGGCATTACCACCAGGGTTAGCTACAGCGGCCCAGGCAATTTGTTCCTTACAAACCCTGTACCCTTGAAGCAATCCCAGTATGCCGCCCATATGTACCACGACTTGCTGCAAGGTGTAGGCATAAGTTCCCCGTGTCCGCCACTAGCGATTAATGTGCCTAAAAAAGATATTGAGTGGGCAGAAATACAACAGCGACAGCTAGGGATTGATGAAACTGGTTACATCTTGATTCATGGTGGTTCTAGCGCCTTGGCTCAGTCCAAGGGAATTGATAAAATCTACCCAGCCAAAAAATGGCAGCAGATTATTCAAGATATTCAACAGCGACAACCTGATTTGCCGATTGTCATCCTCAAAGGCCCAGAGGATGAGCAATTGGTCAGTGAACTGATGCAAACCTGTCCGGGTTTGAAGGTGAGTTCGCCACCGGATATCGGGAAGTTAGCGGCTACGATCGCTGCTGCTAATTTAATGTTGTGTACGGATAGTGCGCCGATGCACCTAGCCGTAGCTGTTGGGACTTACACGATTGCATTGTTTGGCCCTACGGAAGCGAAGAAATTGCTGCCCCCAGATAGCGATCGCGTTCGCGGTATGCAATCCCCCACTCGTTGGATTGCTGACATTGCTCCGGCAGACGTTCTGGATAAAATTTGGAACACATAAAGAATTAAAAATTAAAAATGCAAAATTTTTAATTCTTCCTATAGTTCAGTGTGGAAACAAATGGCTAGATCGGCAGTATTTTTGGATCGGGATGGCGTTCTCAATGTCGAAGCTGGGTATATTCACCGAGTAGAGGATTTGCATCTGATACCTGGTGTGGCTCAGGCGGTGCGACAACTCAACGATCGACAGATGTTTTGCTGTCTCGTCTCCAACCAATCTGGCCCAGCCAGAGGGTACTATCCGGCTAGTCATGTTGATGCCCTGCATCTGCGCCTAGCCCAGCTACTCCAGGCTGAAGCTGGGGCGCATTTAGATGCTTTGTATTACTGCCCTTATCTGTCTCCAGAAGAAGGAGGAACGAATCCAGAATTTACCCGTTGGAGTACCTGGCGCAAGCCAAATACTGGAATGTTGGTGGCAGCTGCTTGGGAACACGACCTTGACATCACAAGTAGCTTTATGGTGGGGGACAAAGCCACAGATATTGACATGGCGCACAATGCTGGTTGTACGGGGATTTTAGTGCAAACAGGCTTTGGCGATCGCGTCCTCACTGGTGATTACCAGCACCACACCAAACCCGATTACATCGCCCCAGATTTAGCAGCTGCCGTTGACATCATACTGAAAAATCCTTCCAGGCTCAGTCTGGGAACGAGAAGAAAAGAAAAATCTGAGGCTGGAACCAACGAAAGTTTTTAATTTGGTATTCTATTTGTCAGCTTCAAATTCAAAATCGACAAGCCTAAGATTACCAAAAACAGCACCAATCCAATCGTGCAGGCATAGCTCATTTCTAGTTCTTGAAAAGCCTGCTCGTAGAGGTAATAAACAATCGTTTTGGAACTGTTTAACGGGCCTCCCTGAGTCATAATATAAACTTCTTCAAAAACCTTAGTAGCCGAGATAGCAGAAATCACAGCTACCAGCACCAAATACGGTTTCATCAACGGAATCGTAATGTCCCAGTGCTTACTGATACCATCAGAACCATCAATCGCCGCCGCTTCATAAACATCCCCTGGGATAGATTGCAACCCAGCTAGATAAATCACCATGTAATAACCTAATCCCTTCCACACCGTCACCGCCATCACGCTAAAAATTGCCCACTTAGGACTGGTTAGCCAAGGAATTCCGGATTGTATAAACGGGATGAATCGTGTCTGGTTAATCATCTGATTTAGCAAACCATTTTCCGCATAAAGCCACTTCCAGGCAAGTCCAGCAACCACCATTGAAATTACTACGGGCGTATAATAAAAAGCCCTAAACCAGCTGATCCCACGCAGCTTTTGGTTTACTAAAATCGCCAGCATCAGAGGTGCTATAACTAAAACTGGCACTACACCAGCAAGATACAACAGTGTATTTCTGAGAGTCTGCCAAAATACCGCGTCTTTCCACAACAACCGGAAATTCTTAAAGCCTACCCACTGCGGCGGTTGACTTAGATCGGTGTACTCGGTGAAGGACAGGTAAAATGCCTGTAATGCAGGCCAAAAAACGGTCAAGCCCAAGACTAATAAGGCAGGAAACAAAAACAAATATGGAATTAGTTGTTGTTTATTAACGATCCAATTTTTCGGTATCCAATGAAGCATATTAAAAGTAGTCATTGGTCATTAGTCATGGGCTAATAGCTAATAGCTATTAGTTTATTGCCATGAACGATTAATCATTAGCGATGAGCCAATAACTAATGTTTAGCAGGGTGTAGTCTATTTTACTGTTGTCTGCCTAGTAAAGCTGGTAAAGGTAGTTTAATATACATTAACGTTGGTTTAATTAGGTATAGTAAATTACAGCCTGATTTTAGCCAACGAGCATTCTAGCACCTTTACATTTTTTATTCTTATGGGAGATGTTGGAAGTGGAGCGGTTAAAACCAGTTGATCTTCAGCAGCAGATACAGGTACTGGAAACACCGTTTGATATCACGAATGCTTTGCAGGGAGAAGATGCCTGTAAAGAGAGCCGCGAAGCGGTATTGCTCGTAGCACGCGCCTTTTCTACCCTGATGAGAAACCTGCCAGGCATAGCGTACCGCCGCCGCAACGACCAGAAATGGACAATAGAGGATGTCAGCGAGGGCTGCTATCAGCTTACCGAATATCATCCCATAGAACTAATTGGAAATCAGCGAATCTCCTGGGAGCAGCTCATCCATCCCGACGATCGCTCCTCAGTATGGAACGATGTACAAGCTGCTTTGGAAGATAATAGCCAATATCAGCTGATATACCGCATCACCACAGCCTCCGGGTTAGAAAAATGGGTTTGGGAGCAGGGTTGCGGGGTTTCAGGATCGGGAGAACTGCTAGATTTAGAAGGCTTTATTATCGACATCACCGAGCGTAAGCAAGCCGAGGAGGCCTTGCGGCAAGCAGAAGCGAAATATCGCAGTATTTTTGAAAATGCAATAGAGGGGATTTTCCAAACCACCTCACAAGGGTGTTACATCAGCGCTAATCCCGCACTGGCACGGATTTATGGATATGAGTCACCAGCTCAACTGATGGCGCGGCTAACGGATATTGAGCATCAACTATACCTCGATCCGAATCGTCGGGCATATTTTGTTCGCCTGCTGCAAGAAAACGATGCTGTTTCCGGGTTCGAGTCGGCTGTATATCGAAAAGACGGTAGTGTAATTTGGATTTCGGAAAATGCCCGTGCTGTGCGCGATCGCGAAGGCAGGTTACTTTACTATGAAGGCACGGTGGAAGACGTTACCGAGCGCAAGCGAGTTAAAGAGCAGCTGCGAGAACGGGCATTTTACGATGCTTTGACAGGGTTGCCTAACCGAGCTTTGTTCAGGGAACGCTTGAGTCAGGCGGTGGAGCAAGCTAAACAGTTTAAAGACTATTGTTTTGCTGTGTTGTTTTTGGATTTAGATCGCTTCAAACTGGTGAACGACAGTTTGGGACACTTGGTTGGCGATAAATTATTGGTAGCGCTGGCTCGCCGTCTAGAAACCTGCATCCGCACCCAAGATACCGTAGCTCGTCTGGGAGGAGACGAATTTACCATCCTCTTAGAAGGCATTGAAGATGTTAGTCACGCCACCAGTGTCGCCCAGAGAATTAACGCAGAACTCACATCTCCTTTCCATCTAGACGGACACACAGTTTTCACCGCTGCCAGCATTGGTATTGCCCTCAACCGGAGAGACGAAGCGGAGGTAAGGGACTGGGGACAAGGGACAAGGGACTGGGGGCTGGGGACTGGGGACAAGGAACTAGGTACTAGGGACAAGGGACTAGGTAAGAGTCCTTCAAATCCCCAATCCCCAATCCCCAATCCCCAATCCCCAATTCCCAATTCCCAATCCCCAATCCCCAATCCCCAATCCCCCATCTCCAGCACTGAAGATGACCTTTTGCGCGATGCCGATAAAGCTTTATATCGAGCTAAAGCATTGGGGAAAGGACGCTATGAGGTGTTTGACAAAACCGTGCATCAAAGCACTCTTCCCATGTTGCAGCTAGAAACCGATCTACGGCGGGCAATTGAAAATCAAGAATTTCAAATCCAGTATCAGCCAATCGTATCGCTTTCTAGTGGCAAGATTACAGGCTTCGAGGCGCTTTTAATGCTTTGGCATCCCCTCAAAGGCTTCGTACCCACTGCCGAGTTTATGCCAATTGCCCAAGAAACAGAATTAATGATCCCGATTGGCTGGTGGATGCTCCGCCAAGCCTGTCGTCAACTAATTTCATGGCAGCAGCAATGCCATGAGCAAAAATTAACTCTTCATGTGAATCTGTTTAAAAAGCAGTTTTTGCAACCAGACTTGCTATCGCAAATTGACCAAGCGCTTCAGGACATGAATCTCGATGGAAGTAGTTTGCATCTAGAAATTCCTGAAAGTTGCTTGCTGGAAAATGGCGAATCTGCACCACAAATTTTAGCGCAGTTAAAAAAACGTAACATTATAGTCTGCATTGATGACTTCGGCAAAGGTTATTCTTGTTTGAGTCAGTTGCATCAATTTACCGTCGATGCTCTCAAGTTTGACCGTTCGTTATTGGCAACAGACAAGCGTACCCGCGAAAATCCCTTTAGAGAAAAAAGCAATTGGAATACTGAATATAGGCTGCCAATTGTACAGGCAATTGTAATGCTGGCTCACAATCTGGGGATGAGCGCGATCGCCCAAGGCATAGAAACAGCCCAAGAGCTGGCTGAACTCCAGCAGATGAAGTGCGAATATGGTCAGGGAAACTATTTCTTTGAGCCGATGGACGCAGAATCAGTTGGAGCTTTAATAAACAGCTGTCAGCTAATTGCTAATTTCTAAGAATCTGTGTAAAACTGCTGTGAGTCGTTTATTACCAAAGAGTCGCACCGCGATGTCAGCGCCACGATGCAGCCGTTGAAACAAACCCTGCTTGGGTTACTGCAAGCTTTGATTTTTCTATCTGTGAGCTGGCTGGTAAATAAACCTTCCCGTTCTCAAAATCTTAATCTTGAACCTATTCTCCAACCTCAGACGGAAGACGGCGTGACTGTTCTGGGACAACCGTGTGAAAATCCCTATGTCGTTGCGATTCCCTCCTCCAATCCCCAAGTTCTCGAAAAGGTGCAGCAGTATGCTCCCTCTGCATTTTTAACCGATTCGCCGCTGGGATTGTATATCCAAGCTGGCTCTTTTTCTGACAGAGCGCCAGCAGAAATTTTGAGTCTTACACTGCGACAGTACAACCTAGACGCACGAGTTGCTTATCTACCAGTACCTTGTAACCTATAGGGGGGGGAGGGATTGCGTCTTCACTTTATAAAAGACATTCTGATTAGGGTAGACCTACAGCTAAAATTTTATGAATTTGTCTTTTTTAAATTCTATTTTTCAACCGCATTCCAAGCAGCCGAAAATAAATAGTTTTATTTATTTTGCATTAATATGCTTGACTTCTAATTTTTTAGGTGTCCAAAAACCAAGTTTTGCCATCCAAGAAATACGAGTTAATCGCTGGTTGGAAGTCCGACAAATGATCGGTAATGTAATTTATTATCAAGGAAGTAAATCTTTTGCCGCTAGGGTTGGTACGCGACTTCAGAATGTCGGCGATGCTATTGAAACTGGTGCCAAATCCAGTGCGGTTATCGCTGTAGACACGGAAATGGGTGTTATAAATGTTTCCGAAAAAACAACTGTGCGTGTCCAAGAGTTACACAGTACAGGGGACGGAGGGCGAGTGACGCGGCTGCAAGTAACAGGCGGACAAGTCCGCTTGCGATTGGTGCCATTTACTAATCCGGGTTCGCAACTGGAAATTCAGACTCCGGCTGGTGTCAGTGCGGTGCGCGGAACTGAATTTGGTGTAATTGTTCATCCTGATGGGAAGACGGGGGTAGCAACCCGCGAGGGTAAGGTTCTCACTATTTCTCAAGGAAAAGGTGTCTTAGTAGGCGCTGGGTACTCGATATTGATGATACCTGGTCAAGCGCCTTCACCTCCGGTTGCTCTGACTGGGGATGTTGGGGATGCCAGTTTGAAGCTTCAATTGCTGACGACTGAGGCTAACCAGATGGCACGCATTACAGGTAAGGTGGAGGCGACGAATCTGGTGAGTATTGCTGACACTCCTGTAGCTACAAACTTGAACGGGCAGTTTGATGTGAAGGTGCCGATACCTTTTGATCGTCGTATAGAGGCTGTTGTGACAACACCTTTGGGAAAGCGACAGGTGTATGAATTGGCAGTGCCTTAAAGAAAGGAAATCAGATTGTAAGTTATTTACTTGTTTTCAGGCGTAAGTCCGAAAGAAGGATTCTTGAAGGTTGTGTCTCCACCCTCACAATATAAGAAGTTACCCAAGATGTGAGGCGACCACCTCACATTTTGCATTCCCAGGCCGCAGCCAAGGAACGAGAATAAATTTTTAGGGTTGTTACTAATGGCATCAGAAGATCGCAATATGGGGGAGAAAACCTCTCCTAGACAGCCACATTTTTTAAACAAAAGTGAGTTGGGTGACGAAAATCCTGACTCAGTAAAAAAATGGTGGTGGCGATCGCTTGGGGGTGCGATCGCTACTTTATCTGTCGCTGGTGGTTCTGTTCTGGGTATTTGGCAACCATTGGAACAAATTGCCTACCGTGGTTTATTCCACCTCCGAGGGTCGATTAATTGGGATGAACGGGTGGCATTAATTGTCATTGATGATGCCAGCTTAAGGGAACTGGGTCGCTTTCCCTGGCCTCGCAAGCAATACACCAAGTTACTAAATAAATTGTCTTCGGCAGAAGCGAGTGTGGTGGTGATGGATGTGCTGATGCCGGAAAGTAGTCCGGATGATGGAGAATTGGCGGCGGCGATGCTGCGGCAAGGCCGGGTAGTATTGGCGCAGGGGTGGGACGCTACTGGTGCTGCTGTGCTTCCCACGCCAGTGCTGAGAGAAAGCGCGATCGCTTCGGGTCATGTTTTAAACAGTCCAGACACTGATGGCATAACTCGCAAAGTCAAACCGCAAGCCCAAGGCGTACCGATTTTAGGCATTACGGCCCTTCGGGTTTACTCGCTTACTAAAGAGTTGGTGAAACTACCAAATATGAATCAACCCCTGTGGGTGAACTGGCCGGGGTCGATGAGTCAGATGCCGCAATATTCCTTTGCTTCTGTACTTCAGGGCAAAGTGTCTGCGAGTGTCTTTAAAGGCAAAATTGTTTTGGTGGGTGCCACAGCACTTGCTCTTGACCCGATAAATACGCCGTTTGACGGTCATCCCCCAGCGAGTGGTGTTCACCTTCACGCAACGGTTGTTAATAATATTTTGCAACAAAACTATCTGCAAATTGTAGATGAGCGATCGCTGCTGATTTCCCTGCTGTTGGGCGGGATAGTCTTGAACTGCTCTCTCAGCGTCTGGAATGCTAAGCAACAAGTAATCGCAGTTGCGAGTCTTTGTAGCGGCTGGGTGATGCTGAGTTTACTGGTGTTGCACACTGGTTACTTGATACCGATAGCAACCCCTTTGGTATTATTTGGTTTAACGGCAATTAGTTTGAGCGTCCAAGAGCGGCTGAAGATGAAAGCCCAGCTGCAACGTATCGAAGGGCAGCAGCAGCAAAGACAACTTTACGATTCCTTGACAAGCTTGCCAAATCGTGCCTTATTTCAGGAGCGTTTGCAGCTGGCTGTAGAACGTTCCCAGGAGTGGGAGGATGATTTATTTGCCGTTTGTTTGCTGGATTTGGATCGGTTTAAGGTAATCAACGAGAGTCTAGGTCATACGGTGGGAGATCAACTGCTAGTAGCGATCGCTCACAGGCTATGTAGCATTATGCGCCCAATCGATACCGTGGCGCGTCTGGGTGGAGACGAATTCACCATCCTGCTTGAAGATATCCACGACTTAAGCGATGCTACCCGCGTAGCTGAGGATATCAATTCTGCACTAGCAGCACCGTTTCACCTCAACGGATATGAGATATTTGTCACCACAAGCATTGGTATTGCCGTAAATAGCAGCAGGGGACAGGAGGAAAATAGTAAATCCGACCTTTTGCGCGATGCTGATATTGCGTTGTATCAAGCAAAAGCGCAAGGTGGAGGGCGTTATGTAGTGTTTGACGCGAGTGTGCAAAAAGATGCGATCGCGCTTTTGCAATTAGAAACAGATTTGCGGTTGGCAATAGGCGCTTTAATCAATACGCCATCAACAATTAGTCAATTTGCAGTATATTATCAGCCAATTGTCTCTCTCTCTACAGGCAAAATTACCGGGTTTGAGGCGCTGGTGCGGTGGCAGCACCCAAGGCGGGGTATAGTTTACCCAGGCGACTTTATCCCGGTAGCAGAAGAAACTGGACTAATTGCTCATCTAGATTGGTGGGTAATGGGCGAAGCTTGTCGTCAGGTGCGTGCTTGGCAAAAGCAATTTTCTAGTAATAATCCCCTGACGATTGGGATTAATCTCTCTAGCAGGCAGTTTGACCAATCTGATATGGTTGAACGGATAGACGAAATTATTCGGGATACTGGCTTGGAGAGTAGCAGTTTGAAGCTAGAAATTACCGAAACCTGCTTGCTGGAAAATGCCGAGAAAGCGATCGCGCATTTTGAGCAGTTGAAAGCTTTGGGAATTAAACTAGCAATTGATGACTTTGGCACTGGTTACTCATCCTTAGATCGTCTGCATCGCCTGCCTATTGATATCTTAAAAATTGACCGTTCTTTTGTTAATTCCAGAAGCGATGAGACGGATAAATGGGAGATTGTGCGAACAATTATTATGCTGGCTCGTAATTTAGGGCTGGATGTCGTTGCTGAAGGCGTGGAAACGACAGATCAGTTATTTCAGCTTAAGCAGCTGCAATGTGACTATGGGCAGGGATACTTTTTTTCTAAACCTGTGGATGCTATGGCTGCTGAAGCATTGTTGGTGTCACAGTTTCAGTAATAAGTAAGGTAGGCATTGTCCGACTTACAGAATATCGATTGCTACACAGATATCAATAAACTTATGCCTACAGGTTCTTTTGAGAAAAATAGTTTTAGTTGGCAGATACAACAGCTGCAACAACGAATTCAGGAGTGGCAAGAAACGATAAATTTTCCCGGCTTAAATAAGATGCCCCTGCCCTCTTGGTTGAACTCTCCTATTTTACAAACAATTGCTAAATTCGCCTTTTGGACGCTCCTGGCTTTATTCTTAATCTGGGCTATTTGGCAGATTGGGCAAATGTTGCGTTCTTATTTTTATGCTGCTAGAACCCAACCGAAACAGTCAGATGCCCTGGCTACAAAAAGGTCAGAAAATGAATTATCTCTTGCTCGTTGGTTAGAGCGATCGCAAAAATTCCAGCAGCAAGGCAACTACCGCGAAGCTTGTCTGTGTTTATATATGGCTATGTTGCAACGATTAAGTGACACTGGAATTGTCCCTCACCAACCTAGTCGAACAGATGGGGAATATCTGCAATTAATCCAAAATTTACCCCAGCAAAACCCCTATAAAATATTGTTTATGACGCACCAGCAGCTATGTTTTGGAAATGGGGAAGCTTCGCGCTCAGTCTTTGACAAGTGCCAGCAAGCTTATCGGGAAATCGAGACATTATGACATCAAAGCGGCGATTATGGATATTCGGAGCGATCGCTATTGGCGCAATAATCCTGATAACTTTCCTAGCTGCGCCTGCCAATAATCAGCAGCAAAGCGGTTCTACTTATGCCCGTGACCCCGCTGGCTATGGCGCTTGGTATGCTTTCATGTCAGAACGGGGAAGCCCTATCCAGCGCTGGCAAAAACCCTTTAAGGATTTAATTGATAGCGAGGCGAAACCTCCCATTACTTTGTTGCGTGTCTACAGCCAGCTGGAAGCAGAAATTTCCAAAAAAGAGCGAGAATGGGTTGACAAAGGTAATACTTTAGTGCTTTTAGGAATCCGGCATCCGGTTACAGAAGCCGCTTTTAGTACCCGTCATAATAGTCCGCAGGGAATCATAAAGATTGACACGCGGCGAAGAAAAATAGATGTGGAAGGACTTTTAAGCGATCGCTTTGGTGCCATTGTCTGGGAAGAAAGTATCGGCAAAGGAAAGGTCGTTTACGCTAGTACACCCCATCTAGCCGCTAACGCTTATCAAGACTTCAAAAGTAACTATGAATTTCTAGCCCAAATTGTTACGGAATCGGGAGAAAGGAAGAAATTATCAATTCCTACCCAGCTGTTAGTAGATGAATATCTTCACGGTTACAAAGATCCAGAAGTAATCAAGCGGGAACAAGGGGAAAATATAATTATTTATTTCACTAAAACGCCTTTATTTCCAGCTTTAGTACCAGGATTCATCCTCCTACTCGTCGCCATCTGGGCTGGTAATCGTCGTTTTGGACAACCTCTCACCTTGTCAGCACCAGTAATAGACAATAGCGTTGCTTACATCCAAGCCTTAGCAGGTGTCTTGCAAAAAGCCAATAGCACTGAGTTTGTTGTCGAGGTGGTAGGCAAAGAAGAACAGCTACAACTACAAAAAGCTTTAGGATTAGGACAGGTTCCCCTCGACAATCAATCTCTTATAGATGCTTGGGTACAGCAAACCGGACATCCGGCGACCGAACTGGAATCATTGCTAAATTCACATTCGCGAAAAGCTAAAATGAGCGAGTTAAAATTGTTAGCTTGGTTAGAAAAATGGGAGCAAATTCGTCGTCGCATTCCATCTTAGGAGCGTGGAGTCAACAAAATGCAATTTGATTTGGTAGAGTAAGTTACGCTCACGAAGCACTCTACAATAGAATGGCACTTAAGTTTTGCCTTAAACTAAAGTTTAGGCTAAAAGCTAAAACCCGTTGAAACGGGTTCAAAGCTCATCCAGTAAGCTTTAGCTTGACATAACTTATCGCTGTAAAATATATTTGCTCCTCTGCTTGCGTCAGCGGCATTACACTCTATAATATTCAAAAAAATGGGTGATATTATTATCAACTAAATTATGAATGAAGCCACTATATTTACCCGCTTGGGCCAAACTTTAGATAAAATAATTGTCGGTCAATCTTCCCTGGTACAGCAGCTACTAATAGCGCTGCTAAGCGGGGGACACGTAATTATCGAGGGAGTACCAGGAACGGGGAAAACCCTACTGGTAAAAGTGCTGGCAAAGTTGATCCAAGCAGATTTTCGGCGGATTCAGCTAACACCGGATATTTTGCCATCAGATATTCTAGGAACGAATATTTTTGACATAAATAGTCGCAGTTTTACCTTAAAAAAAGGCCCGGTTTTTACCCAGGTTTTGCTGGCGGATGAAATTAACCGCACACCTCCAAAAACCCAAGCAGCGCTGTTAGAAGCAATGGAAGAACAGCAGGTGACGCTAGATGGGGAAACTTTGCGGCTGTCTGATTTATTTTGGGTGATTGCTACCCAAAATTCTCTAGAATTTGAAGGAACTTATCCTCTACCAGAAGCGCAATTAGACCGATTTTTATTTAAACTTGTTGTAGATTACCCAGATACAGCAGCAGAAAAGCAAATGTTGCTGAATGTTCAATCCGGGTTTCGCTCAAAGGCGATAGAATTGGCTCCTCTGAAACCTATAGCAACAGTAGAGCAAATTATTAGCGCTCGTCAAGGTGTTCAAGCTGTCAAAGTGGAAGATAATATATTAGATTACTTGTTGTCTTTGGTGCAGCGATCGCGCAAACATCCCGATATCACCTTGGGGGCTTCCCCTAGATCGGCTGTAGCTTGGTTGCAAACAAGTAAGGCGCAAGCTTGGTTAGCAGGGCGAAATTATGTCACTCCTGATGATGTGAAGGTAGTTGCGTCGCCGCTTTTGCGTCACCGCCTGATTTTGAAACCAGAGGCGCAGTTGGATGGAATACACATTGACTCTGTAATTGCGTCGCTACTAAATCAAGTATCAGTACCAAGGTAAATATTAACTTTTCCAGGCGATCGCTTGGGAAGGTGACACATCTTGCGAGGTTTTATGATTCCTTCACAACGCCTCTATTTTCTATTGCTGCTAGGAATTGCGATCGCTATCATACTAGCTATCATTTGGGACGAAAAAACCAGCATTCTTGTCACCCTGCTATTCGATATTTTGATATTACTTCTAGCTGTCTGGGACGGACAACGGGTGAAGTCGAACGCTGTAAAAGTGACCCGCTATCCCTTACAGCGACTTTCGATTGGGCGGGATAATCAGGTTGTTTTATCGGTGCAATCGGGACAGTCGGCTAAAATCCGCTTGCGCGACTACTATCCGCTAGAGTTTCAGGTTTCTCAACCAACCCTAGAAACAACAATCGGCCCCAACAGCACTCAGGAACTAACTTATACTGTGCGTCCAGATAGTCGGGGTGAGTTTGTGTGGGGAGATATTCAAGTCCGCCAGATGAGTCCTTGGGGCTTAGTTTGGCGCGACTGGAAGATTCCGGAAAGTCAGGAAGTGTCAGTTTATCCAGACTTAGTGGGGTTGCGATCGCTTTCAATTCGCCTCACCCTAGAAAACACTGGGACAATGCGCCAATCCCGACGCTTCGGTATGGGTACTGAATTCGTCGAACTGCGAGAATATGGTATCGGTGACGACACCCGTTTAATTGATTGGAAAGCAACCGCCCGCCGCAGTCGTCCACTGATGCGCGTCTTGGAACCAGAACGCGAGCAAACTCTGATTATTTTACTCGACCGGGGACGCTTGATGACGGCACGAGTAGAGGGTTTGAAGCGTTTTGATTGGGGAGTAAATAGCACTCTCTCCCTAGCACTAGCTGGGTTAAATCGGGGCGACAAAGTGGGAGTCGGCGTTTTTGACCGCGAAATAATCACCTGGATTTCCCCAGAACGAGGACAGCATCAGCTATCCAAACTAACTGAACGTCTCACCCCCATTCAGCCAGTGTTATTAGAACCCGACTATGTTGGTGCTGTAACAAAATTGGTAACTCAGCAAACTCGTCGCGCCTTAGTAGTTCTAATTACAGACATAGTTGATGTCACCGCTTCCGCTGAACTGCTTGCTGCACTAAGTCGCCTCACGCCCCGCTACTTACCTTTTTGCGTCACTCTGCGCGATCCTCAAGTTGACCGACTGGCGCACACCCCCACCCAACAAGTTGAAGCTACTTATACTCGTGCTGTCGCCTTAGATTTACTCGCCCAGCGCCAAGTAGCTTTTGCCCAACTGAAGCAAAAAGGCGTTTTGGTGTTAGATGCACCCGCCAATCAAATCAGCGAACAACTCGTAGACCGCTATCTGCAACTCAAAGCCCGCAATCAGTTGTAATACTATAGCAATCCTTCTCTTTCTTCTGTTCGCGTCCTTTGCGTCTAAAGAAAAAATTGTAGTTGAGTTGTGAGCCAGCCCTTCATATCCCCGACTTCTTACAGGATACCGCTGGCGAATAGGGGGTAGCACCCCTCAGCAGGGGTGAAATCCAGAAGAAAGAAGATACTAACAGTAGAGTTAGCCACATCCTCTGGATATGACACTGCATCCAA
>NZ_JACJOK010000037.1:0-3983 GCF_014695505.1 Trichocoleus sp. FACHB-90 | reverse complement strand
AGTTGGGATCTTTGAGCGCGTTCTGCGTCTAACCACCGTTGTTTTTCTCTTTCGCACTGCTGTCGCCACTCTTCTCGCTGCTGTTGGGATGCGGCTTCGACTTCGGCTTTTTGAGCCCACATTCCGAAGCCTAGTTTGTCCTCGCCCCGGAATATGTAATCGGGTGGGTTAGCAACGCTATCGCGGCAGTGGATGAGGTTTGCGCTTTGGCGGCAATCTTTACGAGTACCGTTACAAACCGGGCAATTTCCTTTGAGAGGTGTAAATCCTTGTCTCATGACGCTACCCCCCGGAAGATTGCAGGTTGGTCGCAAATCTCCTCAAGCAGATTTAGTAAGCAAGCCCTGCCAGCTGGTTCTCGACTCTTTAGGTCAACCGTCCAATGCCAGCACTGGAAAACATTCCGAATGATTTCGCATTCCTGCTGGGTGAACGGTTCTGGAATCTGCAATCCAGACTCAAAATGAATTAACAAAAATCTTTGATCGTCGCCTACGGTCAGGTTGGGCGCTACACGTTCCACCTTCAGCGCTGCTTGGGTTGGTTTTACTGGTGGTACTAGCAGCGACAACTTACTTTTGATGCACTGTGCCGCCGAAGTTTCTAAGACTTCCTGGCTCTTTGATGGGGCTGATGGACTCAAAGGCGATCGCTCGAATGTGGAGGGCGGCGATTGCCTTTCATCTGAAGCTACTGTAGCTGGGTCGGAATTCTGAAGGAATAATCCTGAATAATCCCCAGTAAGTCGAGCGGGATTGTGAGGTAACGGTACACAAGAAAAGTTTTGCCTAAAAAATCTGTCCGACATATCATTAAAGAATGTCCCATCAACCCGTTATTCATGGGAATGGGTCTTGCTAGTCCACTGCAATCGGTTCTAGTCGCCAAACTTTCTGCCGTTGCGTGGGTGGATAATAATGAACGCCAGTAGCTTAAGCTACTGGCGTTTTGCTGTTGTGGCTCAATGAATCCACGGGGTATAAATAATTGTCAAAAGCAGTACGAACAATTTCTGAATTGCAGGCATCTAGATTATAAGTTGCATGCCGCAATAGATTAAATTGTTGAATCTGTATCATTTGCGCTAATCGAATTGATGGATTTTGTCCCATCCGAGTTCTCCTGTTCGAGTTTTCGCTCCTCAGCTAATTATAGTAGGTAAAGTTTCCCCCGATCATCTACCACTTCCGTTATAGGGAATTTTGTAAAAATCCCTTTAGTTATAAGCGCTCGCTCAACTTATTAGTAAATGTGTAGCGAGTGTACTTAAAAAAATGTAACAATTATGATACTTGTATAATACTTATTACGTAACACTTATAGTCACTACAGTTAAGTCTGTTACCAAATTAAAGTTAATTCGGTTACGAAAAAAGTGACCGGCTAATTATCGAGCAACATCAGATTGACAGAGAAATCCTAGAGACAACTCTTGTGTTGGCAAGTCGCAAGACGACTCAAGGATTGTCTAAGGAGCAACAAACCAAAGGGAGCTTGATGAGCGCGGTATACCGCGCTCCGCTGAGTATTTACAGTTGAAAAATTTCCTCTAGTGCTGGTTCTAGGCTATTAGTTCTGAGCGATCACGTTGCCAAAGCAACTGGTCTTACAACTCTTAGATTGTCTAAGAAGCAACAAACCAAAGGGAGCTTGATGAGCGCGGTATACCGCGCTCCGCTGAGTATTTACAGTTGAAAAATTTCCTCTCGTGCTGATTCCAGGCTATTAGCTCCCGGCGATCGCGTTGCCAAAGCAAGCCGTAAAACGACTCGTGTATTGTCTAAGGAGCTAACCAAACTACCGAGAGCTCAGCGGAGCGCGGTATACCGCGCTCCGCCGAGTATTTACAGTTGAAAAATTCCCGGTAGTGCTGACTACTCTCCCTTCAACAGTCCTGGCTACAACCCAACCCAGGAGTTGAACCTACTCAACAACTCCTCAAATAAGGGCTCCCCAAAACTCATCAACCGCAGCGAAGGCATTTCATCAAATACTTCTGGAAAAAAAGTAACGCCGTAGTTCTGCCCTTTGTAAGTAAGCTGCCAGGTGCGATCGCTCTTGCTTTCAAACAATGCACCACAAGACCTTAAAATTGCTGAAGCAGTAAATAGCTGCTCAATCATTTCTGGTGTAACAGGCGTCGAGGGAATTGACTTGCGGATGTCTTCCAAATCAGCCTCCACGTCCATTACGACCATCTCTTCTAAAGCCGGACCTAGAGGTGGAGTACAGAGTAGCTGCTCAAATTTGGACATCAGAACGTCCTCTTCTTGGGGGTCAACACTCATCGCCGCTTGCTTGATAAACGTGGGAACTTGAGCCAGAATCGGTTGCAGGTTTCCGACAACGGTGGCAAAGGCATTGATGCGATCACGCAATTTTGTACAGTGACTTTATTAATTGTCGTGGAGACATATTAGTGCCGTTAAAGCAGCAAAGCTAGACTTAGCTGCTTTTGGGCTCGGAGCCAGGGTACGCAATTCTTTGGAAATGGTTTTGCAGCCATTGCGGGTGCCCGAACCCGCTTCTAACGTGCAACGGCAAGATCATGGTTATTCCGGCAGGCTCATTGGATACAGTACCGCCTATCACTCTGACGGATCACATCTTCTGGGCATCCAGAGCGTCGTCGGGTTGTGCTAGCGGCGGGCTTCCAACCCACGCCGAGTATCCAGAGTCATGGTAGAGATAGAGCAAGAACGTGCCTAACAAGGTACTCCAGCCGTCCGCTGAGCTTGGGCGTTAGATCGCTATGTATGCGACATGAACTACAGGTTGTAATTCAAAATAAAAGCTAATCATTGGAGGTTCTAATTGGAACTTCTAGAGATTGCAGGTATGACCAATGCTTGGAGAGCGAAGTGTGACTTCTAGATTCACAGTTTGAAATCTAATTTCGCGATCGCGTTGTATCCTGCAACTTAATGCGATCGCTCAATCGAGCCATGTTTGGTTCCACGTTATCTACTAAGCCATAAGTAAGGAGGTGACAAGCTCAACTCAATCTACAGCGAAGGGCGATCGCACTCGTTCCTGCTTTGCCGTGCATGCTCCGATGTGGCTCTGCCTCCAGCGAGCGGCAAAACCACATGAAAAGATCAGAGTTATTGGAAAACACAGAGGCTCCAAAAGATTTGTGACAAAGGATTTTGAGCTTTTGGCTAAGATGCAGAGATAATGCATTTTTGAGAGTTGGGAGCTGTCAACTTTGTACGGACCAGATCCAAAAAATAAACATCCAATGCAGGGTTTTCCGCAAGTTTGCTTCATTCAGAACACGGTGTCAAATCCTAATATCATCATTGGAGATTACACATACTACGACGATCCAGAAAATTCCGAAGATTTTGAGCGGAATGTCTTGTACCATTTTCCATTTGATGGCGATCGCTTAGTCATTGGAAAATTTTGTGCTTTAGCGAGGGGCATAAAATTCATCATGAACGGTGCAAATCACAAGTTGGATGGGTTTTCGACCTATCCATTTTTTGGTTTCAAAAATGGTTGGGAAAAAGTATTCCCTCAACCAGGGGAACTGCCCTATAAAGGCGATACGGTTGTGGGTAATGACGTATGGATTGGCTATGAAGCGGTCATTATGCCAGGAGTACAGGTGGGAGATGGAGCTATCATTGCTGCAAAATCAGTAGTCGTAGGTGATGTTGCACCTTATACAATTGTCGGTGGAAATCCAGCCAAGTTGATCCGCCAGCGCTTTAGTGATGAAGTCATCCGAGCATTACTTGAAGTTGCTTGGTGGAATTGGGACATTCAAAAGATTACAGGCAATTTGGAGAAGATTGTAGCGGCAGACATTGAAGCGCTGATGAATTGTGAGTAGCAGCGCCGTAGAACTCCCCGTTCGCTCATGCTATCCATTACCCGCATCTTTCTTAACAATCAGACAAAATACTTAAAATAATGCTCAAAGGCATAACAGGTATAGTTTTGAGAGAAGAACCTAGTAGCGGGTGATGGTTTCA